>NZ_CP037422.1:600000-883827 GCF_007748175.1 Gimesia aquarii | reverse complement strand
TAATCGCGGGAAGTTTCACACGCCAGGCAATCCATTGACATGCCATAGCGGCAAGAAGGATGCATGCTAGTGACATAATTGCATGTTCGCCCATCGTGACTTCCTGTTGTCTGTTTTACTTTAAAAATCTGTTTCATTGCTTCGCAGTGATTTGTGTGACCCAAGCGTAATTTTAACCAGACATCTTGACATGATAGAACCGTGTGGTCTAGTTGGAATGAAAGAAAATCAAAGATTACAAATTGAGAATACTCATTTTGAAAAAACCTCGACCTCTAAAGATATCTGATTTCCTGTGCTATTACAGGACGTAATTCGGCACAGACAAAGTCAATTTCCTGAGGAAGAAAGAATATTTCTCAACGCCAGTGAAGTGTTTTGGATTGATGATTCCAGGCGTGTTCCTCATCATTCGTGCGGGTCGTGAGCGTAATCCCTTTTGGGCTCAACCTGGCAATGGTCCAGCCGGTGGTCGATTTGTCGGGATTTGCGACGTAGGACGTGGCTGGTGTATTAAAAATATGAATGCCTTGATGCTGTGCGTTGCCGCGGTGATGAATGTGTCCGTGAATGTAGGCTTTGACTTGTGGGCGTGCTACTAGAAGTTCCCACAATTCAGCCGAGTCGGTTAAGCCACCGGGAAAGTGAACTGGATTCCCCCCCAACCGAGGGTTATGATGTGTGACGATAATGGCGGGTTTCTCAGAATGGGCGTCGAGAGCTTTGGCCAACCAGGTACGTTGTGCTTTTCCAAGGGTTCCCTGTGTCACCATTGTTTTGTGTAGTGAATCCAGCAAAAAGAAATTGGCGTATTTGGTTTGCACAACAGAAATATGACGTGATTTCACTGGCGGCGATTCCGGCTGCTCTTCTTTCATCACTTCATAAAATACATCACGTTGATCATGGTTTCCCAACGTCAAATGAGTTTCGATGTTTGCATCACGCAACGGACGAATCAGTTTGGCAAAGTGACGGTAGTCGCCGGGTTGTCCATCTTTGAGCGCCAGGTCTCCATTGATGAGTACACAAGCCGGTTTTCGTTTCAGCCCGACTAATTCACTCACAACCTGCCTGAGATGACTGGGGACTGGCGAATTAGCGGGATGCTTTTCACCAATGTGTGTATCGTTTAAGAGATAGACGATTTCCTCTTGCGTTTCAGTGGCATAAACGCCGGTTTGACTTGCAACAAGTCCTGCTCCCAAAGTAATCAGGAACTGACGACGGTTCTGAGTGGGCAGGTGAATGGGCATGGCGGGGTCTCCAGAATGATTTTTCGGGTGGGATCTCTCGTAAGTCAGAGTTTTATCCTACATCACACTTTGACTCAACGAAACCTTAAGTTTGGCTAATTTTGGGAAGGTTTTTGCTGTTGTTCGAGGAAATGCAGTGATTCGCGCCCCATGCGTTCGCAAATTCCCAATGCTTCCGAAAACGGAATATCCAACGGTTCGATACGATCTGGCGTTAGGAAGATCACAAAACCTGACCAGGGGTCCGGCGAACCGGGCAGATAAAGTGAAACCAGTGGTCCCTCTGTTCGTTCTACTTCGAAGGCAATACGTGTGACATCATCAATGCGAACGAGAACGGGAATCATTTCCGGTTTGTTATGGTCACCGCCGATACTGCCCTTTAACTGTTCACGATAGATGGCATAACGGGGGAAAAGCAAAATCAGATTTTTTTCCACAAAGCGAGAGAGGCTTCTGCCAATGGACCAACGGGCAATCAGGCCCGCAGCAAAACACATCAGGAGTACGATGCCAATCGAGATCGCAACCAGGAGCGATATTCCCGCCGGAGTCTGTACGGGAATATATTCGGAGAGTACCTTCGCCACCGATAAGACAATCGGCACGATCTGACCAACTAAGGCACCGATCACAATCAAAGGCAATAAAAAGATCAATCCCCCAATGGCGGTCGTTTTTAAAAAGCCAAAACTCTTTTTCACATGCTGTGACATGAATGT
The DNA here is from genome assembly GCF_007748175.1 of Gimesia aquarii. Classification (NCBI taxonomy): domain Bacteria; kingdom Pseudomonadati; phylum Planctomycetota; class Planctomycetia; order Planctomycetales; family Planctomycetaceae; genus Gimesia; species Gimesia aquarii. The sequence goes on along the minus strand of NZ_CP037422.1, from coordinate 881,849 downwards.
GTCATCTTTCCTAAAATTTCAGACTGCCATCCTGCTAGTCCTGAATCAACTTGTAGTACAGCAGTTTCCTCTTGTCAAAGGAGAGTCGTTTTCTGGTTAGAGTTTTGATCTAAGGCGACAGTTCGTTCACAAGCTCATCCCGATGTTTCTGGAGTTCTTTCAGTTTGCCAGGCTTGTCCGTTACTCGATTCTGTTTCTCGTAAGGATCGGCTTTGAGGTCGAACAAAAATTCTTCGCCACCTTCATTTTGGATGTATTTCCAGTCCGCTTGGCGTAATGCGGTCCATCGTCCGCGTTTTAATTCTTTGTGTGGTCCAAGTTGCCAGAACAACTCTCTGGTTCCGACAGGCGTTTGCTTAGTCAGCAAGCTGGAAATATCCTGACCATCGAGAAGCAAGCCACCAGTATCGACATTTACCAGTTGACAGATTGTTGGAAACAGATCCAGGGCCCAGGTGACCTCATTTGTTTCAGTAGCCGCTTGAATTTTCCCAGGCCAGCGCATGATACAGGGAACACGAATTCCTCCCTCAAACAGACTGGCCTTCGCTCCTCGAAATGGTTGATTACTACCGCCATAAACGTATGTGCCACCATGGTCAGTCATGAAAATCACCAGAGTATTTTGATCGAGTCCATTATTTTTTAGCGCAGTCATCACACGACCGATTCCATCATCCAGCGCAACAGTCATCGCGGCAAACTCACGGCGGACTTTATCTTTAATATTCCCAACCCGCTTCAAATCAGACCCTCGCGCCTGCATAATATTAATCGCACTCTGATCGCCGGGGGACCAGCCTTTACCAAAATGCGGGGCATTATAAGAAAGGAATAGAAAGAACGGTTTTTTGGCAATCTGTTGACCTTTCAAGAAATGTTCTGCTTCTTCGGTTATTAAGTCGGTCGCATAACCATTCTCGGAAACAGTGTGCTGGTTGTGATACCAGTCGGGAATATTTCCATACGTCATTGTGAAATAATCAATACACCCTCCTGTATGCCCACGAAATAAATCGAAGCCATGGGAAGTAGGGAGCAATGTTTTGTTTCCGTGCCCCAGATGCCATTTGCCAATTAGCGCTGTCTGATAGTCGTTCTGTTGTAAAACCTCAGCAATGGTTGTTTCGCCAGGTTGAATACCGCGATTTTTATCCAACTGACTCATAAACATTAAGGCCCCCAATAACCGATCCTGAGAACGGCTTGGGTTGCGGCCTGTCAAAAGCCCAAAGCGGGAAGGGGTACAAATCGAAGAGGCGGAATAATATTGACGAAACAGCAAACCCTCTTTCGCAAGCTGATCAATATTCGGTGTCGGAATTTCACTTCCGTAACAGCCGACATCGTTGAGTCCCTGATCATCCGTGAAAATAATCAGAAAGTTAGGTCTCTCTGCCGCCTGTACGTGATCAGAAAAGAAGATCAAAAAGAAAAAGAGACCAAGGCAAATCTGATTTAGGGTATGCTGCATGTCAATTTCCGAACATATCTCGCGCAAATCATCAGACAGTGGAACCTACCTGGCTCATGATTGCATCTGTTTTCGAACAGCATCACCCTGTTCAGGTTTTGCGGAAAAGGAAGTACGAGTGATTTCTGACAGCTCACCATAGCGTAGAGTTTTTTATCATGCAATGATATTGTGGACGACTTTCCCACCTTCAATGCCTGTCAGCCGGAACTCTCGCTCACCTTGTTTGAACGTTAATTGATCGTGATGCAGTCCTAATTGATGTAAGATCGTGGCATGCAAATCACGGAAATGAACTTTGCCTTCGATGGCTCGCGCGCCTGTAGGATCGGTTTTTCCGTAAGCAAGCCCCCGTTTGATGCCACCGCCGGCCATCCAGAACGTAAAGCCACGTGCGTTGTGGCCGCTTTCGTTTTTGCCATTTTCGGGGACCAGACCGGGACGACCAAATTCGCCCCCCCAGACAACCAGTGTCTCTTCAAGTAAGCCACGTTGTTCCAGATCTTCCAGTAATGCAGCGATCGGAGCATCCGTTGATTCACAGTTTGCAGTCAGATCCTCACGATGATTTTTATGTTGATCCCAACTGCCGTGATTGACTTCAATAAAACGCACACCTGCTTCAGCAAAACGACGTGCTAACAGACACTGACGTCCAAAGTCCGAATCTTTACAAGTACCAACCGTTTTACCTTGTCCCACGCGATAGCGTTCTAACGTCGATTTGGTTTCCTGGCTGATGTCGAGTAATTCGGGAGCCGTCATCTGCATTCGAAATCCGAGTTCCATCGATTCAATCACGGCGTCCAGACGGGCATCATCGGGACGAAGAGAGGCATGCTCACGATTCATGGCTTGCACAAAATCCAGTTGTTGTCGTTTGACAGAAACAGGGAGATGCTCGCTCTTGATATTACTGATTGTAGCAGTCGACATATTCGTGGTATTAAGGCCAATGGGAGTTCCTTCGTAAACGGGTGGTAGAAACGCACTGGAATAGACAGAGGGTTTCGAAGGATAAAGACTGATGAAACCCGGAATGTTCTGGTTTTCCGTACCCAGGCCATAAACAACCCAGGATCCCAAACTGGGACGGGGACGCAATCGGTCACCCGTATGTAATTGTAGAAACGACTGAGCATGATTCGTGATATCCGCGTGCATGCCATTCAGCACACATAACTTGTCCGCATGTTTTGCTGTTTCTGGTAGTAGCTCTGAAATCCAGAGACCACTTTCTCCATGCCGATCAAATTTGAAGATAGACCCCGGATGTTTTTTCTTCCCGGTTTGCGGTTTATAATCAAACGTATCCATTTGAGCGGGGCCACCACTCATGCACAAAAAGATCACGCGTTTGGCTCGCGCGGGTCGCTGTGGTGATCTGGCGGAAAGATTGGCAATCACAGAGGAATCTCGGGCAAACGATGGTGGGCCACAGAGTGCAGATAGTGCCAGATAGCCAAATCCACAAGAGGCCGAACGTAACATTTCACGTCGCGAGATGACAGGCATGACTGGTTTCTTTCGATTGTGATTCATAGTTAACTCGTCAATTTAATCAACGTAACGAAATTCATTGGTAGATAACAAAGCCTGACAGAGGGTTGCCCAGACGGTCACTTGACGAATGGCGTCCTGGGAAATCTCTTCTTTGAGTTCCGTATCCACATTTTTCAGTAACGTCAGCGATCGTTGTAATTCACTGTCACTTGGTGCGCGGTTCAAAGCGCTTCTGTAAACTTGAATCACACGATCTCGCTCATCCCGTTTCGACATTGCCAGGATGTCTTTGGCAAAGTGTTGTGCCTGATCAATGAGAAACGAACTATTGATCAGAAACAGGCTCTGGGTTGGCAGCGTGGTTTCATTCCGTTTTCCGACAGGCTTGGTGGAATCAGGCAAGTCAAAGGCCGAGAGTTCTGGTGGCTCGGAATGACGTAAGAGGCAAAGGTAAATACTGCGATGATTACTGGGTTGATGTAGATTGCTCGCTTTATTCACGAGTTCGTCCACATTCGCAATCGCAGATCCCCGACCGGGTTCCCAATTCAATTGACCACTGACGGCCAGGATACTGTCCCGTAGAGATTCCGCATCTAAACGACGCCGATTATGCCGATAATGGAATCGATTTTCTGGATCAAAATCCAGTATGTCCTCGTCACAGAAGCTGCTGAGTTGATAGGTGCGACTGAGTACGATACTGCGAATAAATTGTTTGATAGACCAGCCTTCTGAACGGAAGCGTGTTGCCAGATGATCCAGCAATTGAGGATGCGTAGGACGTTCGCCATAGACGCCAAAGTCATCCGGCGTGCGTACGAGTGCTTGACCAAATAAGTGCAGCCAGATCCGGTTGACCATGACCCGAGAAGTCTGCGGATGATCCGCAGAAGTCAGCCACTCAGCCAGTTGCAGACGACCACTCGACTTGGCTGTAATTTGGGGTGGTTGTTCAATCTTGCAAGCCGACAGAAATCCGCGGGGCACACTCGGACCCAGCTTCTTGGACTCCCCTTTGATATTGATTTTACAGTCGACCGGCTTTTTCTTTTCGCGAACCCCCATCGCCAGTGGTGTTCCGGGAGGGTAGATGTTTTTCGGTTTCTTTTTTCTCGACAAAGTATGCTTATCAATTACGGGTTTCACACCGCTTTCCGGCGGATGAATGTAGACGTTCTTCGATTTCAGGATATGTAAGGGAGTTTCCGGCGCTGTTAATGGTTGATTTGCGGCAAACCCCCACATGGTTTCAGTGCTTAAAAAGATTCCCGCCATGGCATAGTAGTCGCGGGTAGGAATCGGATCATGCTTGTGATCGTGACATCGCGCACAAGCCACGCTGAGTCCCATGACACCCGTACTGATGACATCAATTTGATCGTTCACCACATCCATATGAAAGTTAACATTCATTGCTTTCGCTGGTTTTGATCCGATGGCCAAAAATCCTGTGGCAACCAGCAAGCGGTCTTTTTCTTCCGGATTAGTAGCGGGTAACAAATCGCCGGCAATCTGTTCAGTCAGAAAACGATCATAGGGCACATCAGCATTCAAAGCCTGAATGACATAATCTCGATACCGCCAGACATGAGGGAATGTAGGATTACGCCCCAGACCATCATTACCGTTGGATTCTCCGTAGCGGGCCACATCCAGCCAGTGCCGACCCCAGCGTTCCCCAAAATGCGGAGACGCGAGTAATTCGTCAACCAGATGCGCGACGGCCCGTTGCCCTCGGCGTTGATAATCGGCAACGAACGATTCCACCTGTTCTACCGTCGGGGGAAGACCAATCAAATCGAAATGCAATCGTCGTACCAATGTTGCCGGAGTCGCATCTTCGGTAGGTCTCAAATCTTTTGACTCAATCCGAGAGAGGATAAACTGATCGATGGGGTCGTAACACCATTCTTCTCTCTGAACGGCAGGAATCACAGGATCGGAAACAGGTTGAAACGACCAGAGCGCGGGATTCGCTTCAGTGTTTTCTTCCGTTGGTTTTTTCGCAATCAACGGGTGAGCCACACGCGGATCCGGCACGCCCATTTTGACCCACGTCACAAAATCACTGATGACAGATTCTGGTAGAGGCTCATTGGGGGGCATCTCCAGACCATCGTATCGCAACGCCTGGATGAGTAAGCTTTCATTCGGCCGTCCTTCAACAAAAGCCGGTCCTGATTCGCCTCCAACGCGCATGCCATCACGCGTATCCATCCGCAGTTTGCCGCCCAGTTCTTCCGCTTGGGAAGAATGGCAGGAGTAACATTTTTTGACAAGTACCGGACGAATCTTGTTTTCAAAAAACGCCCGTTGTTTGGGATCCATTTTCGCGTGAACTGACTTACCAGACGGCTTTTTTGCGCTCCAAACGGGTGTCACCACAAAGAAGGCACTCGTGATGAACCAGCAAGCGGCAAAAATCAGAGTCGTAAGTCTACGCATGGCCGACAATTCTAGTCTGGAGGGAGGAGTCGTACGCGTTAAGGAAAGTATTAGTGAACAAGAATAGATCGTACTTGGTTGATGCGTTTAAGTCAAGAATCTTAAGAATCTTTCGGCATGCCTGGAGCGAGACACTACTTTTTAAGCGAATCCAGTTGCAACCACTAAAGTTTGCCGAATTGATGCGAGATGTGATTCTTTACCAAAGTGAAATAGAGTCACGGTTTCAGTCATTTTCCAATCTTGCGACGATTCTGCTACCATTCCCATCAGAGGTTCACCAAACAGATTTTCAACAGAGAGAAAGTAACGTGCGGGTCGAATTTGATGTGATTATCGTTGGCGGAGGTGGCAGCGGTCTGGCAGCAGCCGTGCGTGCACTTGAAATGGGAGCCAGTGTCCTGGTTCTGGAGAAGCAATCTCAGTTGGGTGGCACAACAGGTATGGCCATCGGTTCCTTTACCGCGAACGGAACCCGGATGCAGCGAGAGGCGAACATCAATGACAACGCCGATGATCATGAAGAGGACGCAGGGCAATTTGCAACTCCTGAAATTGAAGCCTGGAACAATCCTACCTTACGTCGTTTCTTTCTGGGACAGACGGCAGAAACCCTGGAATGGCTCCACGGCATGGGGCTCTATTTTCACGGTCCCAATCCGGAGCCCCCTAACCGTGTTCCCCGTATGCACAATATTGTTCCGAACGCCAAGGCTTATATCGCTGCGTTTCAATCTCAAATCTTGAAGCGGAAAGGAACCATTATTTGTGATGCTCCTGTTGTCGAACTGGTTTTTGATGAGCAAGAAGTCACGGGTGTAGTTGCTTCGATTCAGGGAGCAAGACAAACGATCAAAGCCAAACGAGGAGTTGTGTTAGCCGCCGGTGATTATGCAAACGCACCAGAACTCATCGGACGTTTTAAAGGTGATCAATTTATATCCATCGAAGGCGTTAATCCCAAAGCTTGCGGTGACGGACATCTGCTCGCCGAGAAAGTCGGCGCGCGACTGCTGAATATGGACATCACCTACGGTCCGGAATTACGTTTTGTGCCCCCACCCGGAGATCCCTTTGAACAATTGATACCGACCAGTGGTTTCCTGGCAAAACTGATGGGGCGGCTGGTACCATTCATGCCACAAGCATTAATCAACTGGCGGATTAAAAAGCTGCTCTTAACCTGGCAACATCCTGAGAATTCCTTGTTTGATGACGGTGCGATTTTAGTGAATTCAGAAGGGCGGCGTTTCTGTAACGAAAAAGATTCCCCGCAACGCGAAATCGCAATCTCTGAGCAACCGGGGAAAGCCGCATTCATTTTATTAGATGAACGAATCGCTGCCCACTATAGCCAATGGCCACATTTTATATCGACGGCTCCTAAAATTGCATATGCTTACGTAAACGATTATCTGAAGTTGCGACCTGATGTGAGTGTCGAAGGAACGACACTGGACGCTGTGGGGCAAGCGCGCAATTTAAATATTCAAAATCTGAGCGACTCAATTGAACAATTCAACCAGTATATTGCTGGTCAAAAGCCCGATGCCTTTGGACGCACACACGATTCACATGCACTTACGGGAAATCGCTGGGTGTTATTGGGACCAGCGAAAGCCTATTTCACAACCACGGAAGGAGGCGTCGCCATCAATCAACAACTGCAGGCCCTGAACGACAGCGGAAATCCGATTCCTGGATTATACGCCATTGGTTGTAACGGGATGGGCGGGCAAATCCTCTGGGGACACGGCCTACATATTGCCTGGGCAATTACCAGCGGCCGACTGGTAGGCGAATACCTGGGAAAATCCAAAATCCATCCTTAGTTCATATTCAATCTAATATTCTTCGATGTAAATCGACAAATATGATATCAGTCCATTTGTATTTCCGAATTTGATATGAGTTTTGATTCTGAAGATGATAGAAAAATGAGCGACGAGCGTTTGAAACCCAAGGACCAAAATCGACTGAAAGGAATTGATCTTGCGCGATTTGTCGCACTTGTGGGTATGGTCATTGTTAATTTTAATGTCGTGATGGTAGCGCCAGAAGCGGAAGAAACTTTCTCCAGCCAAATTGCGGAGTCGCTACAGGGAAGAGCGGCGGCTACCTTTGTGGTACTTGCTGGAATCGGACTAGGTCTGGGAACGAAACGAGACGCCTGGAATCAGACACTCAAAGTAACACTGAAACGAGCAGCGTTCCTCTTAGTCGTAGGCTTGCTTAATTCTCTGATCTTTGAAGCCGACATTATCCATTATTATGCATTTTACTTTTTATTCGGTGTTCTGCTTTTACGTGCACCGGGATGGTGTCTCGTTGTTACAATGAGTGGACTCATTGTCGGTTTTGTCGGAATGATCTTATTCTTTAACTATGACGCAGGCTGGAATTGGCAGACTTATAGCTATCATGATTTTTGGACACTCCAAGGCTTTGTCCGAAACTTATTTTTCAACGGCTGGCATCCGGTAATCCCCTGGCTGGCCTTCCTGCTGTTTGGAATCTTACTCAGTCGTCTCAACCTGGGAAGTCGATCTGTACAACGAAAACTGTTCATTGGTGGAGCGACTGCGTTCGCGCTGATTTCAGCGAGTTCCTATTGGCTAGTGAAAACGATTAGTCCCCTGGACGCAGAAGCCGCGATCCTGTTCTCGACCGCGCCGGTTCCACCCATGCCATTCTACATGCTGGCAGGCGGCAGCATCGCTTGTACGGTCATTGGGTTCTGCCTGCTGGTGGAGTCATCTCTAAAAAGAGCGCACTTGCTCAACATTTTCACCGCAGCGGGACGTCAAACATTAACACTTTATATCGTGCATATCATCATCGGTATGGGCACACTCGATGCTCTGGGAATGCTCGGAACGCAGACCTCTCAAGCATCTCTTCTGGCCGCCTTAGCGTTCTGCGTTCTGGCAACTATATACGCGGTCGTCTGGATGCGATTCTTCAAGCACGGTCCGCTTGAACTGCTGATGCGAAAAGTGGCTGGCTAAAATTGAAAGCCGGGCTTGACGAGCGTTCTCTGGCGATCGTGAATTCATTTTTTTCTGACTGATGGCATTCCGGTTTAACAAAGAATGTCATCTCACCCCATTTCTTGGCTCACAATGCTGATTTTTGCACAGTAAAAGACTGCGAACCCCCTGTGAGCATTCTCGTTGTGATACGAAGCCAAAATTTTAATTATTGTCAGAAATTTGTTGACAAGTTTGCGCAACTCTTTGTAGAGTAAATATTAATCGCATGTATATTAATGAACCAATGTATTAATATATTCGATTCTTTGTTGCGTGATCTCTGAAGCCCAACATATCCAGCCTGAATCCAAATCGTATTTTGAAATTCGTTTTAATTCTATTGGGAGCCACACTTTAACACAAACACATTTTTAAACAACTCTAATTATTATGTCAGCCATTTTGAGATAGATGTTCTTGTATTGATACTTACTTTTATTTTTCAAAGGAAAAGCGACATGAATCTGAAACGCTCGCAGAAGCATGGTTTTACCCTGATTGAGTTACTGGTTGTCATTGCTATTATCGCCATTCTGATCGCGTTACTGTTGCCCGCCGTGCAACAGGCTCGGGAAGCGGCCCGGCGTAGTTCCTGCAAGAATAATATGAAACAACTGGGGCTGGCCTTTCATAACTATCACGATGTGTTTTCGCAATTCCCCCTTCAACAAACCTGTTGTGCGGCTGGGGACCCGGGTTCACCTGCACCACAAACATGGCGCATCCGCCATAGCTGGACGGTGCGTATTCTGCCCTATATCGATCAGGCACCCATTTATAATCAGATGAATTTCAGCACAGATGGAATGCATGGAACCAATCTCGCCTTGAAACAAGAACGACTCAAGGCAGTTGAATGCCCTTCAGACCCACTCGTTCAGGATACCGACATCGGGGCAGATGATGTCGGTGGCGCTCAGCGCGCACAAACAGACTACGCCATCTCAGCCGGAGGTCACCCCAATGGTGCTGCCACAACTCCGGGTACCTCGGGGGCTGGTTATGGTCAATTTGGTGGCGTTCCGAAATCACGAGATGTGCGAGGCATGTTCAGCCGTAGTGGATACTCTGCCAAAATCAGCCATGTGACCGACGGAACGACAAATACCATTATGATCGGCGAAGTCGTGGGGCCCTTCTGCCGTTGGCAAGACTGGGGTTACCAGAGTTGGGGAACAATGGCACATCCCATCAATTTCCGGAATGAGGAATTTATTGCCGGTACTCTAAGTATCGGCGATGCAAATGCCTGCATCGGTTTTCGCAGCCGACATGAAGGGGGTGCCTTCTTCACAATGGCCGATGGTAGTGTGCATTTTCTGAGCGAAAATATCGATGGCAACCTTTACCGAAACCTGGGCGACAAAGCAGACGGCAATACCGTGAGTGGTTTTGGCGGATAACCTTTCCTCTTCCGAGTCAAACATGGATTTAATCATACACCTTACTTTGTGCCATTCGCATGAAGTAAGGCATGATTGAATCTAAATCCTTCAATACAAAATTTAAACTACTCCCAACTTGAAAGGCGAGTTATGTCAGGCTCTCAGTCAGGAATCGTTTGTTTCTTATTACTCACGATTAGCCTCATGATTACTGGTTGTGGAGGGGACATTGACGATGCCCCAGAGGTCGCACCAGTAAGTGGAACGGTTCAATTCAACGGAAAACCTCTGGAAGAAGGGACGATCGTTTTTCATCCGACATCAGGCCGATCTGCTTCAGGAATGATCAAGGGAGGAAAAATTATTGATGTAACGACAACAACTAAAGGAGATGGTGCTCCAGTGGGTGATAATAAAGTGACCATTTTCTCAACGAAGCCGGATCCGAAGGATCTCTCTGGAATGGGAACGATTTCACTCATTCCTGAAAAATATAACGACGTCAAAAAATCAGGTCTAAACGCCATGATCAAAGGTAATCAAGAGAATACCGTGACGTTTGATTTGAAAAAATAGTGAGCGAATTCGGTGATTTGCAAATGACTCAGAACAGAGAATCCTGAAACCAATCCAGGTTTACGAATCAGGGTTATTCGAACCGGGGATTACTTTCGTTAAATCGCGACCGAGAATCGAGGGACACCAGTGACTTTCGATATGTTCGATGATCATTTCGGTTCCCCTTGTATGACTCACGTAAGGTCGATCACGGGGGTCGTAGAGCGCATCGGTTAAGTCACGGCACAAGACGACGTTCTTGCCCAGGTATTTCATTTGACGAATTCCGAATGGTCTGCCCAATACACACATGTTGGTATGCACGCCCATGATGACAATGTTTTTGCGTTGTTCCTGCTCAATGAAATTAAAAATTTCTTGCCCATTCGCGCTAATCACATCGTAACCAATGATCTTGATCGCCGGATGTTGATGACGATCCGTATTTTTTTTGTAGTCCGCAATTGGATCATCACACCCCCGTATGCTGGACTCGGTCGATCTCTTAATCGTATCGTCCACTGGCAACGGAGGTTCCTTCTCCGGATTCAAGTAACACCAGCCTTGAATTGGCACGGGAGGTTTTGCTGGTTTTGCTTTTTTGATCCGATCCCGAAACGGAGTCTCTTCGTACAATTGGATTCCGCCACTGGGTGCATGAATGATGGCAACTCCATGATCACGTGCCTGCGAGATCACCTGATTCATTTTTGGTGCCATCCGGTCGACGCGCTGGGCAGCCATCTTACATGGATGATCGGCCCACATGTCACAGATGATGATCGCTGTTTCCGAGGCATTCCACTCTGCCTGCTCCACACTTGCAGTCGCAGGTTTTTTAGCCGTGCGTTTCCGTAAGTTGATCCGGAATTTTCCGGGAACGGGGGGAATGCTTCGGGAAGATTCTTTTTTTGCTTCATTCGCAAAAGTGGAGAGTGATGGGAACAGAAAGCCAGCAACAGAGCTTTGAAAAACCGTACTTAAAAAATGACGTCTTTGTTGATCACTTACAGTTTTCATAATGGCTCCCGATGGATTCTGAAACAAAATTAATTAATTCGTCAGTCTGTATTGTGAAGCCGAAAAGCGATCAATTCAACCAGAATCTCATAAGAAAAAGTGAACTTCCTCATTTCATCCTGGGGGTTGTCTTTTTTTTGCCCAAGACGAAACACATAATAAAACCACGTCATGATCGATTCTCCAAATTACGGTACAAGGTGGGAGTTAAATGCGAATTCATTCTTATCTGCTGACGTTCCTCTTACTCAGCTTTGTCTCTCATTTTGTTTCGACTTCACGGGCAGATGAAAATTCGAGTGTCAATCAACAGGATCAACTCGTTTTGAAAGAGGGAGACCGGATTGTCCTGATTGGAAACACGTTTGCCGACCAACAACGCCTCAATAACTACCTGGAAACACTACTGACGTCACACGCACCGGTGAAAAATATCACCTTTCGTAATCTGGCCTGGTCGGGAGACACGTTAAGTTTACGACCACGGCCTCTGAACTTTGGTTCGTTGGATGAACATCTCCGACAACAAAAAGCCGATATGATTCTCGCCTGTTTTGGAATGAACGAATCATTTGCAGGAGAGGCAGGCCTGAAGCAATTTACCGATGACTGGGAACAATTTCTCAAGCATGTGGCAGCGCAGCAATATAATGGGAAGTCGGCACCTCAGGTCGTCATGATTTCACCAATTGCGCATGAAACCATGGGACCACCACTTCCCGATCCGGCAGAACATAATCAAAGTTTGTTGAAATATACTCAAGCGATGAAAGCAGTTGCGGCAAAATACCATGTTCCGTTTGTGGATCTCTTTACTGCCTCAAAAAAACAGATGGATGAAAATCCTTCGCAGAAACTCACTCGAAATGGAATTCATCTGAACGAGTATGGGTATTGGGTCATTGATCAAATCATTGCCAGTCAATTACTGGGAACGCAAATCAAAAGCCCCCAAATTGCCGCCGATATGAAAAGCAAACACATCCAAGCCACGAGCGCCAAGATCATTGAAACTTCATTTCAACCTGACACCATTCAATTTACTGTCAAAGAAAAAACGCTACCGATTCCTGCACCTCCGGCCTCAACCATTGTCCACAATCAATTACTGACCGCTCAACCAAAATTGACTGTGAAAAATTTACCAGCGGGAGTCTATCGACTGACGGTGAATGGAACTCCTATTGCTAAAGCCAGCCATTCAGACTGGGGCAGGGGGCTGCATTTACAAAATCTCCCATCACAGAGACAAGTGAATGAGTTACGTGCCAACATAGATCGAAAAAATGAATTGTTCTTCTATGTCTATCGGGCACATAACGCAGAATACATTTTTGGCCGTCGCACCAAACCCTTTGGGGCGGTCTCTTTTCCTCCGGAAATGCAAACCTTTGGGAAACTGATTCAGCAGAAAGAAACGACAATTCAAAAACAGGCACTGCCCAGCGGAACATCCAGATGGGAACTGATCAGACTCGAATAAAGACTGTCATTCTCCGTCGTCCTGTTTTGTACAATGCTTCGATTCAAATGGTTTCACAAACCTTCGTTCATAAGAGTTCAATATGTCAAAACGATTCATACTCATCCATTTTTTCCTGGCAGTCTTAGTTTCTTTTGTACTCTTTCTCAATGCACACCAGAGTTTTGCTGCAGATAAAAAAGATCAGCGACCACATGTGGTGTTTGTGGTGGGGACCACACATTATTCACCACAGAAAACAATACCAGTCTTTGCTAAACAACTGGAAAAGTACGGTTTTAAAACAACCGTCATTGTTCCCCAAGGGAATCCGGAACGGAATAAAAATCAACTGGGCCTGCCTGGCCTGGAAGTACTGGAACAGGCTGACCTTGCTGTATTTTATATGCGTTTTCTGCAACTCCCACCTCAGCAGTTTGCTCACATTCAAAAATTCGTGAAGTCCGGAAAGCCAGTCATTGGCTTGCGGACAAGTACCCATGCCTTTGCTTACCCCCAAGATCATCCGTTATTCGAATGGAATCACGGCTTTGGCAAGCGGGCACTGGGATCAGCTTACTTTCTGCACCTCTCCGGCGAGACCGTTGTCGAACATGTGTTACCATCCAGAAATCATGAAATTCTGAATGGAGTCGCCGCCAAATTCATCGATCCTGGAACGCTATATAAAACAGAACTCCCCGAACAGGCAACTCCGCTCTTAATGGGAACGGGAAAGTCAAAACGCACAGGAAAAATCAAAAACCGGTTTGGGACACATGAATTAAAATCCGAAATGAGCTGGCCCGTCGCCTGGACCTGGAAGAACGAATGGGGTGGCCGTGTGTTTGCCACTACGATTGGTCACGAAAAATCATTCCAGCTCGATACCGTCAATCGGTTATTGATCAATGGCATCCATTGGTGTCTGGAAAAGCCGGTGGGAACGACTCCCGAACGAATGGCTGTCGCAAATTCCGCTCCCAATCTGAAACGTCCTTTTGAAATCACACAAGATCATTCACCGGAAAAAGAACGAAAAACGTTTTCGATGTTGCCCGGTTATGAAGTGAACCTGTTTGCGGCTGAACCCATGCTGGTGAATCCCATTCACATGACCTGGGATCCACAAGGTCGATTGTGGGTCATCTGTTCCACATCGTATCCTCAGGTCTCGCCGGGTGAAAAACCAAACGATCAGATCGTGGTACTGGAAGACACAGACCAGGATGGTCGTGCTGATAAATCCACGGTCTTTGCTGATGGATTGTATGTTCCCACGGGACTTGAATTAGGAGATGGTGGCGTCTATGTCGCGAATGCTCCCGATCTCTTGTTTCTGAAAGACACGGACGGGGATGGAAAAGCCGACCACCGGGAAGTTGTGCTGACCGGCTTTGCTACGGAGGACAACCACCACTCCATCAGCGCCTGGCGCTGGGGACCGGGTGGCTGGCTTTACTTTCAGGAAGGGACTTTCATGCACTCGCAAGTGGAAACTCCCTATGGAACCGTGAGGCTCGAAAACGGAGGCGTGTTCCAGTTTCATCCCCGGACCTTGAAATTAAACGTCTTTGCCGACTATCGCGCGTCAAACCCCTGGGGCCACATGTTCGATGACTGGGGACAGTCCTTCATTATTGATAACCCACGACTCTATTTCTCTGCCCCCTTAACGGCAAACAGTCACGCCAAACTTGGCTTTGATGCCAGCGGTTCGGGAACAAAACAGTGTGGGGGTGAATTTGTTGCCAGTCGTCATTTTCCTGATGAAGTTCAAGGAGAAATCTGGACCAACCAGTATAAGGCACACGTTGTGGCGCGCTATGAAGTCTCTGATGACGGAGCCGGCTTTAGCATCAAAGGTCTCGATCCACTCATTCAATCCAGCAGTTCCTATTTTCGTCCTGTGGACTTAAAGATGGGACCGGATGGCGCGGCTTACATTCTGGACTGGTACAATCCACTGATTGGTCACATGCAACATAGTTTTCGAGACGAACGACGCGACACCACACATGGACGCGTCTGGAGAGTCACCTATAAGGACCGTCCCCTGGTCAAACATCCTCAGTTGATTGGCGTTCCTCTCTCAGAAGTGGTCTCCCATTTAAAAGATCCGGAAAGTTATACCAGACATCAGGTGAAACGGGTGCTCTATGATGCCGATCAACGGCAAGCGAAGCAGGCGCTTGATCAATGGGTGGCAAACCTGAATCCACAAGAATCAAAATTCGCACATCACCAACTGGAGGCACTCTGGTGTTATCAAACGATCGGTGTCATCAATGAAACATTATTGCGCGAAGTACTCAAGTCGAAAGACGCCCGCGCCCGAGCTGCCGGGTTGAGGGTGCTGCGTTATTGGCATCCTCATGTTATAAATCCACTGAAGTTGCTGGAAACCGCCATTCACGATCCGCATCCGCGTGTACGACTCGAAGCAATCCTGACAGCAGGTTATATTCCCGATGCACAGTCTGTTGCAATCGCTGTCAAAGCCATTGATGCCCCCATGGATCGCTATCTGGAACATGGATTGAAGCTCACCATCGACGGGTTACAACCCCATTGGTTCAAGGCACATCAACAAGGCCAAGTCAGGTTTGAGAAACCAGAACATAAAAACTACGCTCTGGCAAATCTACTTTCCAATGAATCTATCGATGTGATCATTGACCTCTTGAACGCTGGTAGCATCGATGCAGAGTTACTGAAAGGTCCTGCAAAAGTTGTCGCCGAAAAAGCCAACGCGAACCAACTGGAGCCTTTGGTGCTTACTTTGGTAGAAGTCACGCGTGAATATAAAACGCAAGGAGGCAAGGGAATTTCGCCGGAAGCACTTAGTATCCTGCTGGATGCCATGGACCGAGCCGCCCGTGAACGGGGTGTGATTCCCAAAGGAAATATTGGTTCCATGCTCAGTCGTTCGGCGGTTGTCCCGGGTTTATCCGTGCAAAAATCAGTGGTCCGTTTGATTGGTTCCTGGAAACTGACACGCGAAGGCAAACGTTTGCAACGCTATATCAATTCACCCGACACCAACCCTGAAGTAAAACAATTGGCTGCGGAATCGTTAGGGATGCTTGGGAATGCCGCTTCGATGAAATACTTGAAAGCATTGGCAAACTCGAAAAAAGCAATCAACCAGCGTTTGCTGGGAGTTTATGGTCTTGCGGCTCATGATTTAAAACAGGCGGCCAAACTGACTCCGGGTATCTTAGACCAGGATCCTGCCGGACAAGATCCTGCCTGGTTCCTGATTGCGTTTACGAAGCGCAAAGGTGGCTCAGACATTCTGGCAGAGCACTTGAATTCGACCCAAATACATCCCCAAGTCGCTGCTAAGATCAGACAGCATCTGATTGAAACAGGCGAAACCAATCAAGCATTGATTACTGACTTTGGTGGAGCTGTGATGCAGGATTCTCTCGAAGCACAATTACTCAAAGAAAACGTTCTGGAACTGGCGGCAGAAGTAAGAGAGCAGGGGAACGCACAACGTGGCGAACAAATTTTTCGCAGAATGGAATTGGCCTGTATGAAGTGTCATAGTATTTCGAATGCAGGACCTGTGCTGGGGCCCGATTTAGCGGCTATCGGGTCCAGTTCCCCTCCCGATTACATCGTCGATTCCTTTTTGCGTCCTTCCAAAGTGATCAAGGAATTCTATGAAAGCATCATGGTGGTCACCGATGAAGGACGTGTCATTAACGGTATATTAGTCGTCAAAGATGATAACAAAGTAGTCCTCAAAGACGCGGCCCAGCAGGGAAAACAAGTCACAATTCCCGCAGAGCAGATCGAATTCACGAAAAAACTGCCTTCACTGATGCCACTCGGACTGGCCAATAAACTAAAAGATCGACAAGAATTTTTAGATCTGGTAAAATTCGTAACCGAGTTGGGCCGACCCGGACCTTATGCGACCAGTGTCGCTCAAGTGGTCAGACGTTGGCGTCTTCGTGGGGCGGACAATCCATTGACTTCGGATGATCTGAAAGAGTTTCCCTCTTTAGAAAATTCTGCTGTTGCCGCCTACAGTATGGTTAATGGTACTCTCCCCGCGTCCGATTTGAATCTCAAGAAACCGCTGACACAGGCAATTGCATTGGTCGATGTGACGCAAGCCGGGAATGTGAAGATGAAAATCAATTCTGTCAAAGGTTTGAAAGTCTGGCAGAATCAAACGCTGATTCCGGTAAAAGAATCGACTCAACTGTTACTACCTTCCGGTCGAAACCAGATCACGTTTGAAATTGACCGTGCGACCCGCGGTGAAATGGATTTAAGAGTTGAATTCCTCAATTCAGAGGCTCAACCCAATGGTCGTTTTAAAGTGGTTGGTGGACCTTAAACACAAATGCCCAAGCTTTTTGATCACATTAGTTCTGAAGTACACCCTGTAACCAAACCTGACACAATTTGGGCCAGCCTGAGATAGGGTTCTTGGAAGGTCGCATCCCGTAGCCATGCCCTCCTTTCGCGTAAAGATGCAACTCTGCATCAACTTTATCATCTTTTAATGCGCGACAGTAATTAAACGCACTATCGACCAGACGGCGGTCGTCCAAAGTTTGTACGATGAATGCCGGAGGCGTATTTGCAGTCACTTTGATTTCGGGAGCCATCTGACGCTTGTCTTTTTGATCATAGATATAGGCCGGGTAAATCAGAATGGTAAAATCAGGACGGCAGCTCAGCTTATCGGCAGCGTCAATCGGAGCATAGTCGCGTTTCTGATAGTTGGTCGAAAGATTGGCTGCCAGATGACCGCCGGCAGAAAAACCAAGTACACCAATCTGATCTGGATTGATACTCCATTCCTTCGCTTTACTTCTTACGATTCCAAAAGCACGTTGTGCATCCTGTAACGCGGCATCCCGTTGATTACCGGGCACCGTATATTTAAGAATGACAGCATGAATACCGATCGAATTCAGCCATTCGGCAATTTCAGTTCCTTCGAGATCATAAGCCAGAATCTGATAACCACCACCAGGGAAAATCACAACGGCAGGTGCATTCGGTTTTGCATTTTTTGCTTTATAGAATTCGATCGCAGGCCGCTTGACTTTGGTGATGCGAATAATTTTGTCGTATTTGACTTCATCGTCACTCTTTTCCAAGAGTGGTCGGTCAGGCCAGATTGCTAAGCTCTCATCTGGTTTTGGTGTTTTAATGGGAACTGCGGCCAGTGATAAGAGCAAAAACGCCACCAGGCAGAGATATCTCATTGTTGAAGTCTCCAGAATGAAGATTGAGCTGATTTTACAAAAGTGTGACTGTGTAAGGAGTGTCCTTATACTAGCAAGTATCATGAGTTAGATACAGTAATTAAAAGAGAGTAATTTACCGCTAATTTGCCAAAATTTCACATTACAAAGCAGACTGAATTCTTGCTTGCATTTTGGAAAAAACTAGCAATACTACTAATTTGCTCTCTCCCTTCAGAAATACATTCAGGTGAGATTCCGTCTCAAACTTTTTTATGAATCAAATTACCAGGCTCAAACTAAAAACGGTGCTCTATTTAGTAATCGCAGTGTTAATTGGCGGTGTCATAGGCATTGGTACTTTCACCTTCGGTTATGCCAATGGGGCCTCTTATCTCAAAGCGGATTCAAAATCTTGCGCAAACTGCCATGTGATGCAAGGCCACTTCGATGCCTGGGTTAAGTCATCGCATGGGAAGTTTGCTTCTTGCAACGATTGTCACGCACCGCATGACAATGTCGTTTCCGCTTACTACTGTAAAGCACGTAATGGTTTTTTTCACTCGTTAGCCTTCACTACAGGGGATTTCGAGGAGAACCTGAGAATTACAGATTATAACCGCGGCGTGACAGAGCAGGCCTGTCGAAAATGTCACGCTGATCTTGTCCATCAAATCGACATTCTCGCTGTTGGTGAGTTAAACAAAGATAGTTCAGAGCGACTTGAATCAAATTCTTGTATCCGCTGTCATTTAACGGTCGGTCATGATACATAATTAATAACGAAATTTGATGCTGCATTTTTCTTCTTAACTTTCGCGGAAAAACCATGAAAAAACAAACTAGTCAGATCACACTCCCCACACTGCTTCTGATTGTTATCCTTTCTGCAGGAATCTGTTTTGCGATGGTAGCACTGTTGACAAACATCTTTGAACGGAAACAGGAAGGCCGCTCGACCATCATGCGTGTTGTGGAAATCGATGATGACACATCTGACCCCGCGGTCTGGGGCAAGAATTTTCCACTGCAATACGATGATTACCTTAAAACCGCCGACATGATACAGACGACCTATGGTGGCAGCGAAGCCATTCCCCATGTTCCAACTGACGAAGATCCGCGAGACATCGTTTCGCGCAGCAAACTGGAATTGATTCCTCAATTGAAACGGATGTGGGCAGGCTATGCATTCTCTAAAGACTATCGTGAGAAACGCGGACACGCCTACATGTTGACCGACCAACTTTATACTGAACGCCAGAAAGTGGGTCAGCCAGGGACGTGTATTCATTGTCACGGTTCCACTTATGTGGCGATGAAAGAATTAGGAAACGGAGACATTCTGGCCGGGTTCGAAAAACTGAATGCCATGCCATACTCTGAAGCGAAAGAACATATCAAACATCCGGTCGCCTGTATCGACTGTCATGATCCCGACACGATGGCACTACGGATTACGCGACCGGCATTCATGGAAGGTATTGCTGCTTACAAAGCAACTCAGGGAATTAAGGATTACGATGTCAACCGTGATGCAACCCGGCAGGAAATGCGATCTTTTGTCTGCGGCCAATGCCACGTTGAATATTATTTCAAAGGTGATCAAAAACGATTGACCTATCCCTGGTCTGAAGGGCTGACCGTTGATGCCGCTTATGAGCATTTTGAGAAAGAAGAATTCAAGGACTGGGTCCACGCCGAAACCGGCGCGCCGATGCTCAAAGCACAGCATCCGGAATTTGAACTCTGGTCACAGGGCATTCACGCTCGCGCCGGGGTCTCTTGCGCGGATTGTCACATGGCGTATAAGCGTGTAGGAGCAATGAAAATCAGCGACCATCATATCCGTAGCCCGTTACTTAATGTCAATGCTTCTTGTGGAACCTGTCATAAAACCAGTGACCAGGAACTGATCGCGCGCACGGAAAATATTCAGACACGCCATCGTAAACTGGTCGAAGTGGCTCTCGATGCACTCATGGACTTGATTGATGACATCAACAAAGCTAAGAAAAATGGCGTTTCCGAAGAAAAGATCAAAAAGGCTCAGCAATGGCAGCGAAAAGCAACGTTTTACGTTGATTATGTTGAAGCTGAGAATTCCTCCGGCTTCCATGCGGGACAGGAAGCGGCCCGTATCCTGGCAGAATCGATCGACTTTTCAAGAAAAGGTCAAAATGTTCTCAGGGAGTCTACTCCCTGACGGATTCCCGATGGTGGCATTCAAAAACAGTTGCTTAAGTCATCCGACTTTCATTAGCAAAGGTAATCACCTCTCCCCAGGCTTGCTGGGCTGTTGAGAGCGATTCGCCTTTCATAATGGAATTCTCACCAATTCTTAATTGAATTGACTCCAGTTGTGGTGCGCCACTGACACGCCCCGCCACTTCAGAAAATAGTTGCCGTAAAGTCGGAGTATTTTGACTGACAGTCCTCTTGGCACGATAGCTTTCAGCCCCGATCGTAGCCTCGTATTCCACCCAGCCTTCTCTCGTCGGTTTATGTAGAAAAATGGTGATTGTGACATCTACTGAGTCACAACTCAAAGTCAGTTTTGTTTCAAATTCTTCTTTTTTTGCCAGAGTATCAGCTAGTTTTTGCAGAGCAGTCGCCTTCGTAAACCGTTTTTTGCCTACTTCAGGATTCACTGGTAACGTTGTATTTACCAGTTGATTTTCTGTAAATCGACATGCGATCCAGCGAATATTATTCAGACTACAATTTGTGAATTGACATTCTTGCATATCGACACAGAACCAGATTGTGTGTTCAAAATCGCAAGATTCAAACTGATTGTTTTCGAGACGTAGATTTCCAAAAACTTGAGATCGAAAGTCACACGATTGAAAGAGATTATTTTCAATGCGTACGGGATGGCAATCGTTTTGTGGTTCTATGTGACGGATTCGGCAGTGTTCGAACTGTGACATCTGAATGTGTGAAGGGCCAATGCTGCCGATCTCGGTATCGACCAGAGTCGGACCACCTTCTATAGGACAAGGCGAACCTTCGAAGTATTCAATCGTACTGTTCCGAATGGTAATTGAACCTTGAGACCAGACACGAAAGAACTGACAATCTTCTAGAGTCGAATGTTCGGGAACCTGGATGAGTCCGCTGCATCTTATCAGAACAAGGATTTGGTCTGGAATTCTTTCAAGATTCAGACCACCAAGTTGACTGGGATCATTCAGTTCTCGATCTCCGAAATGACAATCTTCAAAGATTGCGTGAGAGATCGATGCACTAACGCTGTGTTTGTGATAAAACCACACGTTCTTGAAAGTGAGTTTGTTACCCGAAAATCGCTCTATAGGAACTTTGGTGTCCTGAAATGTAATTCCCCATCCAAATGGACAATCCAGTAATTTCTGAATTCTTTGCAGGTTTTGTTTATCGCCTAATTTTTGAGAGAGAACTTCATCCGACACAGGAATTAACACACGCAGATCACTCAGTTCAATATGTTCCGGCTCCTCGCTATTCTGATTTGATTTTTCTGATTTCGTGCCATCGGCAACAATGACAAAATCAATTTTGTCTTCATCATCACTTACAGAAAATGTACCACCACCGTGTTTAATAAATCGGGAGAGTTTTTGAGTAATAGTGGGATCAAGATCTCGACAACGGAAACTCTTCTCCTGAAACCAGGGTTCGTCAAATTGAGCTAATGGATCTTGGGACATCTGACTGCTACTTTTTAACTCGTTGGATCCGATTTTATGAACACGTCTTTGAAAAGCCAGCCAATCTATTTTCCCCTTTTCAATTTTGCATTTCAACCCGCTCAGCTGATCAAGCGGCTTTTACACCTGCTGATAAAAATGGTCTGCTGGAACTTAACGTCTGAAATTCAGGAATAATTGTTGATCAACGTAGTGTTTGCAGATACCATAAATCTTTTGAATCTCTCCGTGATCAGACTCGATTCTGATTACATCGTTTCTCACCTGCAATAAAAAAGGCCTACCAGCATGAGTCGGTTCTTATTTTGTCTCTTGTTTGTTTTCGGTTCCACCTTGTCCCTCTTCGCTGCAGAATCTGCTCAATCGGAGAACATAGAATGGAAAGCCGGTGTGGCTTCTGCCAAGATTACTCCAGAAAAGCCGCTACGAATGGCCGGGTATGCGGGTCGCAAAGAACCTGCTGAAGGAACTGAGCAGGATCTGTTTGCTAAAGCGTTAGCTGTTGAAGATCAAGACGGTAACCGAGTGGTCTTTTTAACCCTCGATTTGATCGGTGTGATCGATCAATTGCGGGCTGATGTGACAAAGCAGGTTCAGGAAAAATTTTACCTGCCTCCGCAGGCACTTTTGATGAATGCCTCACATACTCATTGTGGCCCCGCCTATGGTCGCGATGATGCGAAAGCTTATTATGATACGTTAGCGCAAACTCTGGTTAAGACCATCGGTCAAGCACTTGAAGGTTTGCAGCCTGCGAAACTGAGCTGGTCGACTGCACGCTGCTCTGTAGCCATGAATCGTCGCACTCCGAGTGCCACTGGTTATCGTAATCACCCCAATCCGAATGGGTTGGTAGATCATCAGGTGCCAGTCTTACGCGTGGACGACCCGAAAGGGGAGTTGAAAGCAGTCATGTTTGGTTATGCCTGCCACAATACGACGATGGGTTTTCGCAAGTGGCTGGGTGACTATGCGGGATTTGCACAGGAGTATTTCGAAAAAGATCATCCTGGTGTCACTGCTTTATTCATGATGGGATGTGGCGGAGATCAGAATCCTTATCCACGTAGCGAATTACATTATGCTCATAAACATGGACGTTCCCTGGCCACAGCAGTCGAAGCGGCCCTGGAAGTCAATCAGCGTGCCCTGCGGCACCAACATCCCCTGCATGGACCACTCAAAGTCGCTTATGAGACCGTGCAACTGGAATACCTGCCAGAAAAAAAACGGGAGCCCTGGGATTATCCAGTCCAGGTGATTCAGTTCGGCAACGATCTGACGATTGTTGCTCTAGGTACCGAAGTCGTCGTTGATTATTCACTCCGTATCAAGCAGGAATTGTTTGAACCTGAAGGGCCAGCCATCTGGGTCGCCGGTTACTCGAATGTTTATTCAGGTTACATTCCCAGTAAGCGGGTGCTACTTGAGGGGGGTTACGAAGCTAGCCGTCCCTACCAACCAGACGTTGAAGAGCGCATCATCGGTAAAGTTCTGGAGCTGGATCAACGGTTAAAGAACCAGAAAGCAAAATGAGACGCGTTTTCAGCTGAGCCATCTCGTTAGCAACGTTCAAACAGGCTAGTGGAAGTAGAACTGTTAAGATGAGTTGAAATCAGTTCGAGGCTTCCGGAGTCATGTCTTCAGAGATACTCACCGCTTTCTCCACACCGGATATCAACTGATCAAGCCGAAACGGTTTGTAGAGCACGCATTTCAAACCAAGTTGACGTGCTTTGACAATCGAATGCGTCGGGTCATATCCAAAACCGGTCATTAGAATCACAGGCAAGTGCTCATGAATCTCTCGGATTTGAGAGAAGCATTCATATCCGTTCATATCAGGAAGACGAATATCCGCAATCACCACATCGTAATGAAAGCTGCGTACCATCAGAAATGCTTCTTCGCCATCGTGGGCCGTTTCCACTTCACACCCCAGGCGTCCTAACAGTTCGTGTGCAGCACGTCTGACAGAAGCGTCACTGTCAACAACCAGAATCCGCTTATTAAGTAACTTGGGATTCACCTGTCTCATCGTAGGCACATTATGATGATGGGGTGTTTGGGGAGCCATTTCTTCTCCCACCTGCTGAATCAGCTGTTTGATATGACGCGTATCTTTGAGGATACGCTGCAATCGCTCGCACACATTCGGCTCATGACCAATATAACGCTCCAGAATCCAGGCAGTATCGTTTAGGATTTCATCTACGGGATCCACGACACCACGCATTATTAATTCAGTGCTGGTAGAGGCCGTTGTTAATTTTTCGACCACCAACAACTCGAGCGTATTCAAAGCAATCGCGACTTCGCGACTGAACAGCTCCAGAAAATGCAAATCATTTTCATCGAAGGCCCCTGCATGGGGACTTTCTACATTGAACGTCCCCAACACTTCATCATGCAAGTTTAAGGGAACCGTTAATGAACTACGTGCGTCAGGAGCTCCTGTCATATAGAGCGGGTCATGTGCCGTGTCCTCACAGAGGTAACTTTTTCCAGTGGCTGCGACAAAACCGGTTACACCGTTGCCTTCAGGCTCGGCATGTAGTGTCCGATCTGCGGCCACTTGTTCCATACCCACGGCTAATAATACATCCAGGCGATTCGTCGCTTTGTCCAGAATGCGGATTTCAACGGTTTCAAATTCCAGCAGATCCTGCGTATAGTGCAGAATTTTGGCTTTTAATAATTCGACGCGGTCTTCAGTAGTCATCTCGAAGATTTCTTCTGGAGAGAGATCACCCAATTCCAGACCTGCCTGATAAATGGCGTTCAATTTTTGCCGTTGCAGGACATCTTCGGAGATATCGCGGATGCTGGCCACCAGATACGAAGGCTCTTGTCCACCTTCCACATCGCTCAGCACAGGCATCACTTCCACGTCATAATAGCTTTTATCGCCAACTCGTAAGCCACTCTTGGCGACAGCTCTTGTCGAAAATGCGGTGTGAAAGGGACTGAAGTCGGGACCTAATATTTCAGGAGCACCAAACGCATCATAAAAGGGACGTCCAATGAGTGGGGCCTGCTGACCACACAACTCACCCAATTGATGATTGGCCCAGAGAACCTTCAGGTCTGCATCGAGTATGGCAACAGCATGCGGTAAAAATTCAAGCAGGTTACCAGATTGGATTAGAGCAAGCGGCAATGTTCCCGAAGTGGCAGGAACCACCAGAGCAGAAACATTCCCCTGATCGAACTCTTCAATACCTTCCGCCAGATTTTCCGGGGTCACCACCAGATAGTCATTTGATGAGAACTTCTCTCTTAACGCAGATGTCTGGTCGTCAGTTGGCCCACAGAAGAGAATTTTTTGCGGATTGGTCACTGCAAAATCAGCCTTTGTCCACTAAGAAATACATTGCTAGACTTAAAAAAATATCCAAAACGAAGCCCCGTTGTTTCAGTTAACGAATAAAAAAATCAAACTGGAACTAAGTAGTATTCTTTTATTACGTCTTTTAAGGTGTAAATGCTAGAATACTCGTTCGGGTTTTATGCTTTTTGGCTAAAAACAGAGACGAGTGAAAACTACAAGCACATCGTAACTATGAAATCGGCTTTCTGAGAGTCAAAATTAAGATCCAACAACAGGAATCTTACATTTTTTCACAATTCTGAACCAGAATGAATACTTTTCCTCAAGTTTATAGGCTTAATTGACTGGCTGACAAGTAGCCAATTCACTGAACGCAATCACTCATTGACGCAGAAGAATACCATAAAATGCCTACACCTTGGGTCGCCATACAAAGAAACCCAATTTCTGGTACGGGAAATCGAGCCTCATTGCTACTGGAATTGATCCACCATCTCAAACAGAACGGCATACGACCCCGGCTTTTTTCCAATCGCGACCGTATGCAGGACATTCTGAATCAACTGGCAGTCGACGAACAGCCTCTGTGTGTTGTGGCTGCTGGCGGAGATGGGACCGTTCAAGATGTGATTAATCGCTATCCCAATCAAAAAATCGCTGTTCTCCCTCTGGGAACAGAAAATTTGCTCGCCCGTTATCTTGGCATCCCCAAATCAGGCCAGTTTGTTGCAGACATCATTAGTCAGGGTACCACACGGAATATTGATCTCTGCCAACTCAATGACCGAAAATTTGTCTTGATGGCAAGCATCGGCTTCGATGCTGCCGTTGCCTCGGAACTGGCTCAGTCCCGAAAAGGAAATATCTCCCATCTCAGCTATCTGAAACCCATTTTGAAAATGCTTTGGTCCTTTCCCTTTGAAGAACTCCAGATCACAGCGCGAGACAATGAGGGTGAGTACGAAACGACCGCCTATCATGCGATTGTGGTGAACATTCCCGCTTATGGATTGAATTTGAATTTCGCACCCGCCGCCAACGATCATGATGGCCTGCTCGACGTGATTCTCTTACAGGAAAAAGGGGTCTGGAATATGCTCAAATATGTGTATCGCATTATCCGTGGTACTCATCTTGACTCACCGGGCATTCAAAAGTTACAGACATCTTACATTCGGATCCAGTCTGCTCAGCCGGTTCCCGTTCAAACCGACGGCGATGCTTCCGGCTTTACACCAGCAGAGATTCAAGTGATTCCTGCGGCAGCACACTTTATCGTCCCTTGCTCAAACTCTGAAAATGATCAATAATTCAGATTCGTTGACGATGCTCTCTCAATACAGCCATAAAGGATTTCTCTGTGTCTCAAAATCCCGTCACCATTGGAAACATTCAATGTGGTACCAATCTGCCTCTTGTCTTTATCGCAGGTCCGTGCGTCATTGAGAGTGAAGAACTTGTTCTGACCACGGCAAAACAACTCGCTGAAATTGCCGCCAGGGAAAATTTGCCTTTAATTTTCAAATGCAGTTTTGACAAGGCGAATCGAACCAGTGTTGACAGCTTTCGAGGTCCCGGACTCGACGCGGGGCTTGAGATCCTGACAAAAGTCAAACAGGAAACGGGCCTGGAAGTCACAACAGATATCCACGAACCAGGTCAGGCAGCCCCGTCGGCAGAAGTGTGCCGGATTCTTCAGATACCTGCGTTTCTTGCACGGCAGACCGATTTACTGGAAGAAGCTTCCAAAGCTGCTTCGAAACATCAGGGAGTTGTGAATATCAAAAAACCACAGTTTGTCGCCCCGGAAGACTGCATTCACGCAGTCAAGAAATGTGAAGCGTTCGGTCTGGACCAGTTAATGCTCACCGAACGGGGAACTACTTTTGGATACGGACGACTGGTAAATGACATGCGCTGTATCCCCATCATGCAAAACATGGGAACCCCCGTTATCTTTGATGCCACTCACAGTGTGCAAACCCCCGGTGGAAAATCGACGGGAGGACAGCGGGACATGATTCCCTTTCTCGCAAGAGCAGCCGTTGCCTGTGGCTGTGATGGGATTTTTGCGGAAACTCATCCTGATCCCTCCCAAGCACTCAGTGATGGACCCAATATGTTACCATTAGATCAGTTTGCTAATTTTGCCCTCAATTTACAGAAATTCCGCTCACTGGTTAACGAAATCTGATGACGTTCAGACATTCCATCTGATTGAAAATCGGTTATAGTATAGAAAAGGAGTGTTACTGCCTTCATTATTTCTGTATTTATCCGTAGACGGATCTGATTAATTGAAGA
The DNA here is from genome assembly GCF_007748175.1 of Gimesia aquarii. Taxonomy (NCBI): domain Bacteria; kingdom Pseudomonadati; phylum Planctomycetota; class Planctomycetia; order Planctomycetales; family Planctomycetaceae; genus Gimesia; species Gimesia aquarii. The sequence goes on along the minus strand of NZ_CP037422.1, from coordinate 854,424 downwards.
CTCATTTCCACCCAAATTATCGGTAGAGACGTCTATTCCCGCAAAGCAACGACTGATATGACATTGACCAATCTGCGACATTACAAATTTAGAATTCCTTCGGTTTTCCTGCTGAGCATTATTTTCATTGGTTTGTTGATAACCATTCCCGGTTGTGAAAAACCCGCTCCTCCACCTGCACAGAATCTGAATTCCGAAGACAATGCTCAGAATTCGGATTCCGAATCAGACGACCCGGATTGCAACAGTTACATTGATAACGCGATGAGCATGCTGGAGCCGGATCGTTTGGGGATTAGCGCCACGTTGGAACCTGCAATTGAACTGTTAAACCAGTGGACTTCGAAGTGTGGTAACTTCGATTCCAAACCTCCTGTTGTGACAGATTCACAAAAACCATTCTTGAAAAAATATTTAAGTGAAGCACAACTCGCGAAGATGGATCTCACTCGCTTTACTAAGCTTGACGGAAAATTCATCCGCAATTCACAGCTTTTTAAAGGCATGATCAACGCGGCGATCGCTGGCAAGACCAACGATAAGGACCGCGCTACGGCGGCTTTTTATTATTGTATCAATAACATCGCACTGGTCACAAATGAAAAAAACGTCGTGCCGCTGTCTCCATATGAAATCTGTATTTTAGGAGCAGGATCTGCCGAGCAGCGCGCCTGGGTCTACATTAATCTCATGCGGCAACTTCGCATTGATGCGGTTCTGTTTCGTCCTGCCAAGCCAGCTCCTTTTAAACTTCTGGTAGGAGTTCTTATCGACGAGGAGATTTACTTATTTGATCCGATCCTGGGGCTTCCGATACCTGCTACAGAACAACCCGCTGATTCCATACTCATTCAAAACCCGGCGACGCTCGCTTCCGTTTACAAATCTCCGGAGATCCTGAAAAACATTTACGGTGAAGACGCTGAAAATCGTTTTTCAGCAGAAGAACTGAAAAACGCTCAAGTTTTAATTATGGGTCAAAGCTGTGAATGGTCAGCCAGAATGCGACGATTGGAAGATTCGCTTTCACGCAAGCAAACCTTTGTACTGTTTCGAAACCTGGATGAATTTGAAGGAGACCCCGGTTTCATCGCCCATATTCAAACCATTGGAAAAGGAATCCTGAAAGAAGCAGAAATCAAGGTCTCAGAATATCCCGACGAACAAATGAGAAAAAGCATGGAAGTCGAAGGGGAGCTGGCTAAACGAATCGGTACGATGAAATTACCATTCCGCGCTCCTATTCCTTTTGATATCAATGCTCGAGTGAAAAAACCAGAAGGCTTTGAAGTCCAATGGGGGCCACCAACAAAAAAATTGCTCAAAACAAGAACAACACAATTAATGGGAGACCAGCCAGCGGCCATCCAGAGTTACGTTACTACACGTCTGGAACAAGGGTTTCCTGCCAATTTAATCGTGCCACAAGATACTCGATTGATGCACCTGATGGCCGCACAACAGGCGGCTTATTTCCTGGCATTGGGACAGTATCTCCAGGGAGAAGACAGCTCGGCTTCCAAGTCGTTTAATGATTATCTGCGGCTTTATTCGCGGGTCGAGCCAGACCGCACCTTAGCTGCCATGTACTTAATGGCAATCAGTGATGCCAAGGCAGGGAAGTTATCCAGTGCCATTTATTCCGTCTCTGAAAATAAACCTCCTGCTGCCATCAAACCGGCATTCCAATACTTCAAAGAACGCTGGAAGGATATTCGAGAAAAAGCGCCAAAGAAATAAACATTTCATCGGCATAACTTCAACTGAAATTCGAAACATGTTCGCCTTCCTACGTCGTCGCTGGTTTTTAATTTGTATCACACTGGTCATTGTCATCGGTGTTTATACGGGCCATCAGGGATCAGAAGAGATCCTCTCCGAACTGAAACAGTTCATTCGTCCCTCCTGGTTGACGGCGATTGTTTTATTTTTGATGTCGCTCAGTTTAAATTCCGAGCATTTGCTGACCTCCATTAAAAAGCCAGGTCCACTTTTCCTTTCACTGGCCACGAACATCATCCTGGTCCCTTTAATCGCCTGGGGCTTAATGCCTTTGCAGTTAACGCCAGACTTCAAAGTCGGTCTGATCATTATGGCCTGTGTCCCTTGTACGTTATGCGGGGCCTCTGTCTGGACACGACGCGCAGGGGGTAATGATGGCGTTTCCTTAATGGTGACAATGATTACCAATGGTGCCTGTTTTATCACAGTTCCGTTCTGGATCTTGTTAATCACGTCGCGCGAAATTGAATTCGATCGTTTTGAGATGATCACAAAACTGTTTTATGCCGCCATGCTGCCTGTCATTATCGGGCAAATACTCCGGCTCAATCATAGAATCGCAAAGTTTGCCGATCAAATTACATCCAAGCTGGGTACGATTGCGTTGGTGTTTGTGTTACTGATGGTTCTACTTGCTGCCGTACAAACAGGTTTTGGCATTCAGACTTCGGAACTTGGCATTTCCTTTGCCGCTGTCGCCATCGTCTGGATCAGTTGCATTGTGGTCCACATCACAGGTTTTGTGCTCAACATGTTATTGGGAAAAACGCTTCATTTTCATCCGCGCGATCGAATCGCCAGTGCCTTTGCCGGCAGCCAGAAGACTCTGCCCATTGCGGTCTTCCTGGCAACCGATCCTTCCATGTTTGGAAACGCTGGAATTCCGTCCGCCGTCTTCCCCATGCTGATGTTCCACACTTCGCAGTTCTTCATCGATACCATTCTGGCGGATCGACACCGTGAGAAATATCTCTTACTTGAAGAAGATGAATTAGCAAAACGGGAAGCAGAGCCTGTGTCGGCCTGCGAGCAGTGAGAGTATCAATACTTTCAATTCTGATAAATCACCACCAGAAACAGGACCGCTTCCCCACGTCCGCGGTTGATGATGGTGTGTGGCACATCGACGCGATAACTGGCGGAATCTCCCGGACCGAGTAATGTGGAGTCTTCACCCGATTCCAATTGGATTTTTCCTTTTTCTACGGTGAGAAATTCGCGCGTCCCTTTGAAGTGGGGCGCACTTTTCAGTTGGCCTCCCGTATAGAGCAGTACTTCATAGAACTCCACATCCTTCTCCAGATGAAGAGGGGACAGAGTTCGAATCCGGCACTCGGAATCAGAACGATAATGGAACGTCCTGTCATCGGCGCGAATCACTTCAATCGAAGAAGTCGATATCGGTGCTTCCACCAGATCGCCGAGTGCAATTCCGAACGCCTGTGAGATACGGACCGTCACGGCCAGCGTGGGATTCGCTTCTCCCCGCTCGATTTGGCTTAACATCGAACGACTGACACCACAGGCCGCCGACAACGAATCCAACGACCAGCCACGTTCTTTTCGCAAAGCGCGTACTCGTTGCGAAAGCTGCCCACTAATCTCATCCGGAGATATTTCCGCGGGAGTCGCTGTGCCGGCTGTTTTCTTCGCTGAATTTTTTGTCATCACAAAAATCTAATATATTGGATATTCTATCTTGCAAAACGGATTTCATTTTCTATTATAATGGATAACCAGACAATATGAAGGAAATTGCGTTGCGATATTTCTTAAAATTTTCAAGTGAGTGATCGAATCATGAAAGCACTGGTCAAAAAGGAATCAAAACCCGGACTTTGGCTGGAAGAGGTTCCTGTTCCCACGATTGGAATTAACGACGTTCTGATCAAAGTCGATCGTACAGGAATTTGTGGCACTGACGTCCATATCTATAAATGGGATGAATGGGCTCGGAAAACCATTCCTGTGCCCATGGTCGTCGGTCACGAATTTGTTGGCGAAATCATGGAGGTCGGTTCGAACGTCGTGGATTACGCTCCGGGCGAAATTGTGAGTGGTGAAGGGCATGTAGTCTGTGGTCGTTGCCGTAATTGCTTCGCAGGCCGGCGTCATCTTTGTGCACACACTGAGGGAGTCGGCGTGAATCGTCCCGGTGCGTTTGCAGAATATATTTCGTTACCCATGACAAATATCTGGCATCACGATGAATCCATTGATCGTGATATCGCTTCCATTTTTGATCCCTTTGGCAATGCCGTCCATACGGCGCTTTCGTTTCCCGTTCTGGGAGAAGATGTATTAATCACCGGTGCAGGCCCCATCGGTGTAATGGCAGCAGCCATTGTCAGACATGCCGGTGCGCGTCATGTGGTGGTGACCGATGTGAATCCCTATCGATTGGAACTCGCACAAAAAATGGGGGCGACCGTCGCTTTAGACGTCCGCAACCACCCGATTGCCGATGTGCAAAAACAACTGGGAATGTCGGAAGGCTTCGATGTGGGTCTGGAAATGTCAGGGAATCCTCAAGCATTTCGTGACATGCTTAACAACATGTGTCACGGCGGTAAGATCGCCATGCTGGGTATTCCCGAACAGGAAATGCCCATCGATTGGAATCTGGTTGTGTTCAACATGTTGACGATTAAAGGGATCTACGGTCGAGAAATGTATGAAACGTGGTATAAAATGACGGTGATGCTGCAAAGTGGCCTTGAGATCAGCCCTGTCATCACTCACCGTTTTGACGCCAGCGAATATGAAGCCGGATTTGAGGTCATGATCTCAGGTCAATCGGGGAAAGTGATCCTTGATTGGAAAAACGTTTAATCTTCAAGCTCTAAACGAATCAACAAAGCGAACAGGACTCATCCCATGTATGGATCGATGAAACAGGAATTGGAAAACACGCTCGCATCAATTCGTGAAGCAGGTTTATATAAATCAGAACGTATTATTACGACACCACAAGATGCGCATATTCGTGTCGCGGACGGAGAACCGGTCCTCAACATGTGCGCCAATAATTATCTCGGCCTGGCAGAACATCCCGAAGTGATCGCTGCCGCCCATGCCGGATTGGACCAGTGGGGATATGGCTTATCGTCTGTCCGTTTTATTTGTGGAACTCAATCCATTCACAAAACGCTTGAGAACAAGTTGAGTCAGTTCCTGGGAACCGAAGACACGATTCTCTATACATCCTGCTTCGATGCCAATGGTGGTCTGTTCGAAACGATCTTGTCTGCCGAAGATGCGATTATTTCAGATGAATTGAATCATGCCAGCATCATCGATGGGGTTCGTTTATGCAAAGCACATCGATTCCGATATAAAAATAGTGACATGCAGGATCTGGAAGAACAACTCAAAGCAGCCCAATCGGCTCGCTTTCGCATGATCGCCACCGATGGCGTGTTTTCCATGGATGGTTATATCGCAAATCTACCCGCCATCTGTGACCTCGCAGAAAAGTACGATGCCCTGGTAATGGTCGATGACTCACACGCCGTCGGTTTCATGGGCAAACAGGGAAAAGGCGTTCATGAATTTCACGATGTGATGGAGCGCGTCGACATCATTACGGGTACATTGGGTAAAGCACTTGGCGGAGCCAGTGGTGGCTATACCAGTGGTCGCAAAGAAGTCATCGACTTGCTCAGACAACGTTCGCGGCCTTACTTATTCTCAAACTCGGTGGCACCGTCAATTGTCGCGGCATCGATCAAAGCCATTGATCTGCTCTCAGAGTCAACTGAACTACGCGACAAGCTAGAAGCCAATACGAAGCATTTCCGCTCAGGTATTTCAAAAGTCGGCTTTGACGTTCTACAAGGAGAACATCCCATTGTTCCTATTATGCTGGGTGATGCGGCACTGGCTGCGCAAGTCGCCGATGCCCTGCTACAAAAAGGAATCTATGTCATCGGTTTTTCTTACCCTGTCGTTCCTCAGGGAAAAGCCCGAATTCGCACACAAATTTCGGCCGCTCATTCGATTGAGGATCTGGATTTCGCCATAGAGAAGTTCAAAGAGGTCAAGCAGGAACTGGGGATCTGAATCGAATACGGCGTAACGATTGGCAAACGAATTATCTCTTAATGTTTGCAGTGTCTCTCTTTTCAGGGGCAAAACCAATTACCGCATATTCAAATCGAGTTCTGCCGTTACTATCCGCCCGCATGCGTTCGGCGACGGCGGGAAGTCCCTGTGTCGCTGCAAAGCGAACCGAAGCCTTTGCGTCTCCATAAGAGAAGAGAATAATCACGAGGCTCTTGGGCTGAGGAACCGTTTTATAAATCGCATAAAAACGATCGACAAAAGACGGTATGGAATCAGCACGAAAGTCTGTGGTTTGTTTACCGATGGTCAATCGAAAGATGCCGTTCTCCGTCAGATAGAGTTCCCAGATATCACTGCGTTTGGTTAATTCATCATAGGTCAGAAAATGTTTTACGATATCTTCCGCCTTGGCACCTGCCAGCTCTCGTAGCTGTTTTTTAATTCGCTCGAGTTCTGCTTTCGTTTTCTCTGTATTGGGATCGGCTTTTGATTTGAGTACCGGGTCAAGGATTTGATCTGGAAGCTGAAACAATTGTTGTGCTAATGCGGCGACTCTGTCACGTTGCTCCTGGACTCCTTTGAGTTGCTCAGACAACTCTCGGTTTTCTTTTTTTAGAATTTGCTGTGAGGTACGGGAGAGCTTCAACGTCTTAAGCGACTGTTCTTGAGCTCTGGCAGTCTCACGCATAGCCTGTGCATTGAGCTCGGATAATTTTTTAATTCGCTGATGTGCCGACTCGCTGTCTTCAGAATATTTCTTGGCCTTTTGCTCTGCCTGTTGAACCTCTGTCGCGGCACGTTGTTCAATCCGTGCCGTTGTTTCCTGTGTATCCATGAACTGCGCAAAGATTACAATCAACAACAAGTCGAGCAGGGGAGTTAATTGGAATGTCAAACGACGCCGAGAAATCATTGCTCTGTCGAACCTCCGTTCGCAAAAGCAAGCTCACGCTTGGCCCGCACCACCGTATCTCGGACATGCTGACGATTCTCAACCAGATTCAAGAACGAGGTTTCCAGGATACTATTGAGGAACATCAAGAGAATGGCCGCAGCAAGGCCGGCAAACGTAGACCAGATCGCATCGCCAAAATGACTGACAATCGAATTAATGGCACTGGAAGTTTCAGAGCCGGTATTTAACTGCAGGGCGGCTCCCATCGCCAGTATGGTTCCCAACACTCCTGCCAGGGGATAGGCTTCGATCATTGTACGACAGATGTTGTAACTGGTTTCGAAAAAATGTGAGTTCAAGTAACGTCGTTTTTCGTCAAGAATGTGTACCCGCTGTGAGAGTACCTCCCGATCAGCAGGATTGGCCTTGGAATCGATGGTTTCATTCACATCCGCCAGAAACGCTTCGATCTGATCCGAGAGGTGGCCCGTGGAATCCAACACACTCCGATGTTTTAATCCACGTGTAAAATCATCCAGAGAAGACGCAATTCCCCGCAAATCCCGGCGCGACCAAAGCCAGAGCACAAAGAAAAAGAAGACATGCGCTCCAAACGTGACCGTGATTAGAAATGTGGACAAGCCTGATAGCTGACTTAAGTATTGCGACATCGATTGCTTCCAGATTCACTTAAAATGCTTGCTCAAGAATTCGAATTGGTTTAGATCTTAAACACAATCTCAGATAACACAAGACGAAACGCTTCCGGTACTCATAACGGCCCTTTCACACAAGTCGATCAAAATAATCTGTTTCAAGACGTATGTTACTCTTCACAAGAAACGTAGCTGTGACACATGAGCCATCGCATTGAATTGAACAAAAAAGGATGCAAGCCTTTGAAAAAGGGCTGCATCCTTCATTCACATGACACTGATTTCATCAATAATCAGGCACCATATTTTTCTAAACGACCGGCGTGAGCCATCGCCATTGACATCAGATACTTGGCTTCAAATTGCCCCAAGCCTCCCTGAATGCATTCCGCTTCGCCAAAACTCTGGCAGGCATCAAATCGGGCATTTTCAGCTGAGAGTAAAACAGGAACCGGATGCCAGCTATGCGATTTCATTTTCGCAGGAGTGCTATGGTCGCCGGTCACAATCAATACATCCGGATTTAAAGCAGTGATCCGGGGAATGCACGTGTCGACATGTTCCGTCTTGGCAACTTTGGCATCAAAGTTACCATCTTCCCCTGTGGAATCGGTGTATTTGTAATGCACAAAAAAGAAGTCGTGATCATCCCACACTTTTTCCAGACAATCCATTTGAGATTCCAGCGTCTGTCCGGCATCTTGCACATCCATACTGACCAGTCGGGCTAATCCACGATACATGGGATAAACGGCAATCGCAGCGGCTCTGGTGCCATAGACTTCTTCAAACGTCGGGATCTCCGGTAGCTTTGCGATGCCTCGCATAGTTAATAAATTGGCAGGCTGATCGTCCTTCAAAATGACGGCTGCCTGTTTCATAAACTCTTTACAGATCTCGGCGGTCTTTTGAGAGGCTGCATCAGCGCCTACGGGCTCTAAGGGAGGCACTCCGGTTTTCTGTGGGTCGGTATCATTGATGTTTCCGCTGAGCCCTTTGCCACGAATCACGATCACCAGACGATATTCTTTCACGTGACGCACAAACACTTCCACACCGGGAATTTCGATCTTGTCAAGTTTTTGACACAACTCGGCGCCAATCTCGCTGGCAATACGTCCCGCACGACGGTCGGAAATATTTCCGTCATCATCGATGGTACAGTAGTTACCCCGGATGGCGACGTCATCGGGTCCCAATTCAAAATCAATCCCTAACGCCTCCAGTACACCGCGACCAATATTAAATTCCAATGGATCATAACCAAAGAGCCCGAGATGGCCGGGGCCACTTCCGGGAGTGATTCCTGGTAGCACGGGAATACTGCGGCCTAAGGTTCCTTTTTTGGCCAGTGCATCGAGATTCGGAGTGTTGGCGGTTTCCAACTCAGTTTTCCCACCCGGCTCTAAAGGGAGTCCACCCAGGCCATCAGAAACCAATAGGACGATCTTGGAATCATTCTTCTTTTGCAGTTTTTTCATTAACGAGTGCAGGTCTGGCATCGAAATTGTTTTACCTTAATAATTAACATTGGAAAGAGAGGGGCCGAGATAGAACTCTACATTCAGTCAGTCTCGAATCAATAGAGGTACACAATACCTCAAACCAGCCCGATTGTTAAGCAGCACGATGCCTCATTCAAGTATCGGATGTCAATTGAGGCTCATTCTGCCTCAAACGTGAGGTCTCAACGGCCTTTTGAAAGAATTCTAAACTTTCCTCAGCCATCAATTCACTGCTATAGAACTGACGCACACGTTCATAACCCTGTTGTGCCAGTTGCTTATAATAGGCTTTGTCTTCATAAAGTTTTTCCCAGGCCGCTGCCAACGCTTCGGGATCTCCAGGGGGAACCAGCATTCCCCCCTCTGTCTTTTCGATGAGCTCCGGAAACGCCCCATGCGCCGGTTGTACGACAGGCACACCATTGGCCATTGCCTCCAATATAAACAACCCTTTAGGCTCATGGTAATCCGTCGGTACAGAGAGCACCGACAAGCGTTTATAAAAAGCGATTTTTTCTTCAAGTGAATCAGGGCTTCCCCAGTATTTGTAGGAATCGCCGAACGTCTGAAGAGTCTTGGTCGTTTCGTGAAAATAGTCTTCGCTTTCTTTTCCTAAAAACCCTCCCACATGCAATTGGCTCTCCGGATGAGACTGATGGAAGATCTCGAACGCACGCACGACATTGTGCAGACCTTTTTCTTTGCAAAGCCTGGCAAAAAAACCAATCGTGAAGGGCTCATTCCCATTTTCACCTGGTTTGCCGTCATGACCTTCCAAATTAATTCCCAACAGCACTTTGTGAATCTGATCAACGGGCAAACTGAAATACTCAGAGATGAAATCCCGGTAATAATCACTGTGTACCAACATGCCATCAATTTGTTGTATGTTATGGCGAATTAATTCCAGTGAGCGTGATCGATATGGTTCCCCAAGTTCTTCTAAAAAAACATCATCTCCCTGCAAAATACAAAACAGGGGACCAGAAAAATACTCTTTGATTTTTTTAATCGTACCAGACAACAGCGCGTTACTCAGACAAACGACATCCGGTTTCAGTTCTTCTCCCACAAACCGAGCTAATTCTTCGATTTCCATCAGCTCTGGACCCTGTTCTCCTTCGAGTAAGGTCACCGTCAGAGCCCCCAGTTCATGGGCATCATTGCTGACACCAAATCGTGTCGCGAGATTAATGATCCAGGGCGTATTCAACCAATGCTTGAAAATTTGTGGTAAACGCTGCCAGAATCGAGAACGATAGTTGAGATAGACATTAATTCCGCCCAGAAATACCTGCGAGCTACTCATATTCTGTTCGTCGACGCGAATCGGAGTGTAGGTGGGAATCAGAGTGGCTTCGGCCCCCTGATTGATCATCGATTTGGTCCAGGTATTGTCATGCATGCAAGCGCCACAAAACATCCCCGCGCCCCCTGAGGTGATGATGGCAACATGCAACTTGTTTTGAGGCTGTTCTGACATACGTTTGCCTGAATGCAGTAAGCAGTTGGATTATTTTTGTTCTAAGTGGATCGGCGCAATTTGTTGAACAAAACGTTTTAATAAGGCCATGGTCTCTGGTGTATCATGAATTGAATGCCGAAACTCTTCCATTGAGAGCCCCGCAATTTTTTCAACATATTCAGGATAGACGCGCAGCCGATTCAAAAACGATTTCTGATCTAATTCCGGATGAAATTGCGTGCAATAAATCGGACGATCTGTAAATCGATATGCCTGATTCTCAACCCGTTCTGTCGAAGCCAGCAATTCTGTTCCCGGTGGCAACTCTACAACGGTATCTTCATGGCCCATCAGCCCCTGCAGCACGGAACCCACGGGACCAAAAATCGGATCGGCTTTACCATGCTCAGTCAGAGTAACATGATGAACACCCAGCTCTGCTCGGTTGAGATCATGAACGACCTGCCCACCCATGGCACGTGCCATAGCCTGGAATCCCCAGCAGGAAGCAAATGTCGGCTTACGGGTGTCATGTACGACTCGCAGACTTTCCAGAGCCACTTCCAACCAGCGTCCTTCTCCCGCAGCAGAATAATGACCACTGCCGCCAATCAGAACGATATCAGTACGCTCTAAATCGATTTCCTGAAGAGGTCCCCCCAGAAGATCAAATACAGAAATCTGGCCGACCTGTGCATCCAATGCCTTGGCAAAACAGGAGACTTCCTGTTCTCGCATGGGATCGTCAGAATTACGAACTTGTAGCAATAAATAACGCAGTTGTTCAGACATCGGCAGCCGTCAATTTCCTTATCTGTGTATTAATGAAAAACGACCTATTACGGTCCTGGCGAGCTAATAGTATGCGAGAAACCCGCCGCTGTCGCGGTTCCTCTTTCAAATTGAAACATAATGAATCATTTATGTTACATTTCGATACAGACAATTGTAATCATGACTCAAAGAATATGTAGTCTATCTCCGTGGGAAACAGTCCACTATCCATACAATCTGGAATGGACATGCATTCAAACAGAAATTTTATGAAGAATTAATTTCCTGTTTATATTTGGCTTGACAATTTCGTCGATAAGAAACATGATGGGTCACCATAAGAGTGTTTTTATCTCATACATCATCTCCCTAGAGGATTATTTACTTCCTTTTTACTAACCTCTCTGATGTATGATTATTCGCGCCAGTCAACTCGTCTTGACTGGCGTTTTTTTATGCGCGTCACAAAGCCATTCCCGCCCTCAACTACAATGTCTATGACGCCGCAAATTTGAAAGCAGGAATCTTATTGACGGGAGAAATAAAAAAGCCTTTACCATTAGGATAAAGGCTATTCCATTGTAAACGAGCGCCTCTCACAAGACGATAAGAAGTACACCCCGCAGGGTTCGAACCTGCAACCTTCGGTTTCGTAAACCGATGCTCTATCCAATTGAGCTAGGGGTGCTCAACCTAAATTCATTTATAATAATGATTTGCAGTCTCTACGACTGGATTGCTCGAGAACACAAGTACGTTACCTTCTCTCAGATCAATCTGCTGAAGAGAAGCAACATACCAAATCGACAGTGTACGGTAAAGTTTCGAGAGTACTTTTGTTGTTTCCCTCTGATAAAACAGAGGGAATCTGAAGCGGTTTAGTTCGCTTTTCATTCAGAAAGTGCACTAACGTATCAGCTTTGCGAAAAGACTACGGTTCGGTTGCGATATTGTAAGGACTACCGATATTCAAAAAAAGTTCGCAGTATCAAGCTACTCAATACCGAGCTCATTCTTCCACCACTTGATGTAAATCTCAGGATCAGCCTCAGACGTGAAACCACGCTTTTTCATTCTGCCCTGATACCAACGGTTACTGGAATTGACGGCCGCTGATTCGTCCCTTTCAGAGATACGACCTTTATCGTCGGTACGTTGAACCCACTGATCGAGTTCGCTACTCATTTTTTGTAATGTCTGTGTGTAGGCAGAATCATGAGCGAGGTTACTCAACTCTTCGGAATCAGTCGTAAGATGATAGAGTTCTTCGGCAGGTCGCTTTTCAGTCCAGAAAATAGCAGGCGCTCCGGTAAGTTCATTGTGAAGGTGTAATACTCTTGCGACAGTGACTCCCGGATACTGAAGCGTTTTGTATCCACTGTGTTGTGAGTAGGGACGATCAGGATGATAGTTCCGAATATACTTGAAATGTTTCGTCCGAACACAGCGAACACGATCCAGTGTACTACCACAGCGATCACGTGCGGCAAAGACCATTTCTCTTCCTCTAAAGTTCTCCGCAAGCATGTCTCGACCATGCATCCACGCTGGAATTGCTATATTCGCCAGGCCAAGAGTCGCCGCGCTGACATCGATCAGGCTGACCAGTTCATCACAAACCTCGCCAGCCGAAATTTTTTGAGGCCGTCGAATGATGAGTGGCACCCGAATGCCACCATCATAAAGCCACTGTTTATCGCGATAGTGTGGTCGACCATGGTCACCAAAAAAGAAAACGACCGTGTTATCCATCAGATCTTCCTCTTCGAGCCGCTTTAGCACATTTCCTACTTTGTGATCGAGAACCTCAATCGTCTCCAGATAATTCGCCCAATCAACACGAATTACGGGATGCTCGGGATAATAAGATGGAATTTGAACTTTCGCGGCGCGGTCTGGGTCTTTCGCCCGCACGAAGTCGCGATGCGGTTCGTGAATCTGTACTTGGGCAAAAAAGGGTTGTCCCTGCTTTCGTTTGGACCAATCAGCGGCATCGTACATCTTGCCAGCGAATTTGAAATTATAATCGCGTTTTCCCGCCCGCTTCATCGTCGAGTTGCTGTTGCACACAAAATAACCCGCGCGACGCAATAACTCCGTGATTGGCTCAACTGGTAGGGGCAATGCCTTTTTGTTTAAAGTTCGATGTTGATGAGTTCCCGTGGTTGTCTGGTAAGCACCGGTAATGAATGCCGAACGCGATGATGAGCAAACAGGTGCTGTTGAAAATGCACTCGTATAACGGACTCCCTGTTGGGCAAGCCGGTCGAGATTCGGAGTGCTGACTCCTTTATAGCCGTAGCATCCGAGGTCGGGGCTAAGATCATCTGCAATGATCCATACAACATTAGGACGATCATCCGCGTAAGCATCAACATTGATGAACGTGGTAATAAATATTGCCAGAATACAGATCACATAAATAATTCGGTGCATAGTCATATCAAATTGATTCGTAGAGCAGAACGCTCAGTCGTTTGCGAACTAGAAAGAGGTTCAGGGACATAAAAATCGATTCCTGCTCCCTTAAACAAACAACCTCGGAACGCCTCGTCAACATGGTCGTGGTCCTCCTTTTGAGAAAAGGGGTAAAAACTTCCCTGGGAAATAGGGAAACCACTTCTGTTAGCAAGAACCTCGCTTTCACAGGTGTTAAAATAGGAATAATAAGTCAAGTTTAATGAATTGAACACCTGGCTTTACCAGAATAGTCCTCATAACCGATATAATCCATAAGGACACTGGCATCCTCATTTTCATCCTAAGCCTTGCATTTTACCATGGAAAAATTCGCCGTGAGAAAGAGTTTTCAGATGAGACATAAGCTCATATCTCTGATCGCTTTGTTGGCGTTCTGTTCTGTGGCCGACATTCAAGAAGCGCAGGCGCAACTGTTTGGTGATGAGGCTAACAACACGTTGATGCCCGCTTCGGGAGGGATGGCTGGTACCAGTATCGCCGAGCCGCAGGACCTCACTTCCGCGATCAATGGTAATCCCGCCTCGTTGACCCAGTTTCAAGACACACAATTTCTCTTTGGTGTGGCCTGGGCCGAACCAACGTTTCATTTGACTCAGTCTAAGCAAATCCCGGGACTGGTTGATCCGTTTTCAGCGAAGTCTTCTGGAGTGGGAATGCTGGCAGGAAATATTGGTGTCACTCAGGAATTCACTTTAATGGAGCGGCCCGCTACTTTCGGGCTCGGTTTCGTTTCGACCACTGGGGGTAATTTTGATTTTAGGCACGTCGACCAAAGTAAAGGCACAGACACATCCGCCGTAATTGTCAACTTGCCCGTCACCGTGGGCGTCGATCTGACCGATCGCGTATCCGTAGGCGCCGGCATGTCCTTGGGTGTCGCCATGTTCGATCCACCTTTTTTCGGTGCCATGTCGATCGCTTATGGATTGCGCGGAACGGTGGGCGCCAACTACAAATTAACAGAACAGACTACTCTTGGCGCTTATTACCAGACCGAGCAAGCGTTCAAGTTCAATAACATCATCGTCATAGATAGCCTACCTCCGCCATTCGACGGCGGACATGACCTGGACATGGAAATGCCCCAAAACATCGGATTTGGTTTAGCCAATCGTTCATTCGCCGGCGGCCGGCTGTTGTTGGCAGTCGACGTGCTTCTCAAGGTGTGGGATGAAGCCGAAATGTACCGTGGCTTCTATGACGATCAGTGGGTAATTCAACTCGGCGCCCAATATTCGACAGGCCGATACCGTCTGCGGGCCGGATACGCGTGGGCCGAAAACCCGCTCGATCCTACACCCGACGTCGTGGTCGGGGGGTTCGAACTACCGGGCGACGTCCCTTTTGTGCGTTACAACCAGGCCTTGGTAGCGAACACCAGTCAGCACCGTCTGGCAGTAGGAATCGGCATTAGCGATGTCGTGCCTGGGGTCGACTTTGATATCATGGCAGGCGGAATGTTTCGCGACTCGGAACAGCTTGGCGCCTCGACAGCGACCTCAATTTCGAGTTATTGGATCGGGGCCGGGCTAACGTGGCGTTTTGGTAGCAACAGTTGAAAACGGCTGCCTGACACCTTTTTTATGTCATCTAGAAGTCGAAATTGTCTGGATCTGGACCGAACCGTTTGCCACAGTCCATGCTGTCGATGAAGGCCACATCGTCCGGATGTAGCTCAAAATCGAAGATGTCAGCATTAGTGATGATCCTCTCCTTTTTCGACGACTTAGGAATCGTTGCCACGCCCTTTTGCAGATCCCATCGCAAGACGATCTGTGCGATCGTCTTAGAGTACTTTTCCGCCAACGCATTCATGGCGTCGAGCTTGAAAACATTGCCCCGCATCATTGGCGAACATGCCTGATATTGGATCACATTGGAAAAACAAAAATCGACCAGTTCTTGTTGTACAAGGTAAGGGTGAAACTCCACTTGATTCACCATCGGAATTACGGTTGCGTCGGCCATGAGATCTTCAAGGTGATGTTTCAAAAAATTGCTGACGCCGATTGCTCGCACTCTCTTTTCCCGGTAAAGCGTCTCAAGTGCGCGCCACGTCTCCTTGTACTTACCTTCGACCGGCCAATGGATCAGACATAGGTCCAAATAATCCAGGCGCGTACGCTTCAGACTGGCCTCAAACGCGTCCAGAGTCGAGTTGTATCCCTGGTCCGTGTTCCAAATCTTGCTCGTGACGAATATCTCCTCTCTCGGCACCCGGCTCGCCCGCACTGCCTCGCCGACTTCCGCCTCATTCTCATAAATCGAGGCGGTATCAACCAATCGATAGCCTGTCTCAAGAGCCAAAGTCACCGCTTCAACGACGTTGTCGCACTGAAAAACGCCCAGCCCAAGATAGGGCATCCGTACGCCATTCTTCAGTTCAAAGGTCCCACTCAAATCGGTAAGCTGATGGCGAGACGATGACATGCGATTCTCCTCTGATGTGTGTGCCACCTATTTTATGTCGTTGCGACATACGGGGCAACTCGGTAATATCAAAATACGAAACGGTGCAAGCACGAGAGGGAATGGTGATTCATTCGGAGTCCACAAGATGAACCTGATTTGCGCTTCCTGCTTGGCACTGATAATCGAGACGAATCAACGCGGAGTCAGGCAAAGAGGCTGCGATGAAAATACCGTCAAAAATGGAGGAAGTCACGCCCGCTTGGTTCACTCAGGTGCTTGCCCAGGAAGGACACATTATCAACTCCAAGGTTGTGAGAATAAAGACTCGACCGCTTGGATCAGGTATCGGATTCCTAAGCACAATCACTCATGTATCACTTGAGTACGATCATCCGGAACCGACTGGACCGACGTCCCTGGTCGTTAAGCTCCAACTCAGTTCTGGAGCATTACGCGAGCTCAGTGAGGATGTGCACGCTTTTGAGCGAGAGATTCGGTTTTATCGAGATGTCCCGCCCTTGGCTCCTATCCGCTTGCCGCGCTGTTACTTTGCGGCGATCGGGTCGCCCTCTAGCGTTCTCGTTATGGAAGATCTAACGTTCGCTACTCCGTGCGATCAGGTGAAAGGACTTCATGCCGCTGAAGTGATCCAGATTGCCCGTCTCATCGGTCGTCTACAGGGTAAGTTCTGGAATAACGACACCCTCGCGAGCCTAACTTGGATGCCAACGACAAACCGTCAATTCTGGGTTAATTTTGACTCTCTTTGGGATCGGTTTCTCCAAGACTTCGACGGTTCTATTGAGTCGTCTGCCCTGCAAGTCGGTGAACGTCTTCGGGGCCAGAGCGAATGGTTGGAAAATGAAACTGATCGACGGCCGCGAACCTTAGTTCACTCGGACCTTAAAGCAGACAACATCTTGCTTGGGCCGTCAGGAACACCTGAGTCGATCCTGATTCTGGACTGGCAACTGGCAATTCGCAGCATGGGCGCTTTCGACGTGGCCCGCCTGATGGGCGGTAGCGAACTTCCCGACGAGCGCCACGACCACCAATTGGACGTGCTCCGTGCCTGGTACGAAGAAGTTCGACAGAGTGATGTTGACTATGGATGGGAAGAAGCCGTCAATGATTTGCGATTAGGTGGTTTGCAAATGGTATGTTGGGCTATCCAGTTCTATGCAAGCGTCGCCGACTTGGAGGGTCGTCCCAGGGAGTTGGTCACACGGGTGTGCGAGCGGGCCTTCGATTCAGCTATGGAAATGGACGCCGTCAGCATTCTTCCACAGCAGAGGTAACTACCAACTCCGTGAGTCCGAAATAGTCACTCGGTGCATCGGTTGGACAAACGAATGGCACTGCCGCTGATTTTTGATTTGAATAAAAAAGCGATGGTTACCCACCATTATTCAATATGTGTAAATTGTCGCATCATCGAAACCTTCTTCCAGTGTCGCAGAGGCTTCCACATGGTAGTCTGAGAGTCGTTTGTCGCTGCCGCCCCAGTCATTCCCGCCTCCGTGGAAGTCGATCCGAAGATGATCAAAGTCGTCAAGAGGACGAATTGTAATCATGTATGGACAAACCAAAGAATCACGTATCTGCTTAGCCGTTATCGCCAGTGGCGGGTCTTCCTGGCTCAACAACGTATTGAACTGTGAGAGACGATCACTCGCCACAAAATCTCGAAACTTCTTAAACCAGGATTGACGTGCCATCCATATATGGTGAGCCGCTGGTGTTAGTTTTGCCAGTAGTTCGTCGGAACGTGTTTGTTGCGTATCGAAGGTGAAATCGATTTTGCGACCGTCGTGAGTGCGCTTCGCGACGAAGCTCTCAAAATTGTCGTCCCATCGGGTATCGTCAAACTTCGTTTTGTCATTAGAACCATTCATAGGATTACTTGAGTCGGCTAAAGTAATTGTTGACTGAATAATTATGTCCAAGCAATTGGAGTCCGTCAATCATGGTCTGCAGAAATTGGGCCGAATAAAAAGGTATCAGAAACGAATGGCACCTTCTATGTCCAGCAGTTTCTTCAGCTTGATTACCGTAAACTTCCGAGGGGTAAAGCGGTGTGCGTATTCAGGAAGCGATTACTTTGCAATCTTGTAAGCAGTCGTCAATACCATCCGTGGAGATTTGCTTGTCTGTGTGATGCAGCGTGGTGTATCATGACTTATTAATTTCGGAAATAGCAAATAAGGGTAGGTTTTCTACAGCGCAGACCTGCCCCTTTTTCTGTTCTAGTAAGCTTTATTATCTCGTGTCTCGACGTACTTTTGTACCCATGAAAAATCCCCACCTATTACCGCACTCAGATGGGTGAGCATAAATGTGCAAGCATTGTGAATTCCAATTCGTGCTTTCTTTTCGGAGGGAAATGGCCATTCATATTCGATGAAACCAGGGGTGATCGGCCCATCACCAAGATCCGATTTAGGCAGCAATACGGATAGCGCATGTGCTAGTTGAAGCATATTCTCACATTTCGTATCTTCTGGAAGGAATTTGACATTAATGTCACCATCTGGTGACTCAGAAAAAACGAAGTTGCTTTGCGGAAATGAAACGATGATTCCGTCGGGCAATTCGTTTTCAAGCCGATACGGCTCGGGCCAATCAAACTTGGAAAATTCTTCTTTCATCAGGTCCATGCTAAGAAACGATTCTTCGTCAAACATCATTCAACTTCCTGGTTAAAGTATTACAACAGTACCGTCGGGGAGAATCTGATAACCCAACGAAAGCAAGTAGTCCACTTCGCGCCCAAAAATCGATCGAATCTGGTTTCCTTGGGCGTCAAGGACGAATTCTGTTGTGTTTCCAATCCTGCGAGTTACGTAGGTTGCTAAATCATCGGCAGGATTTGAAACAAGCCGGAATGAATCACCACGCTTAATCGCAGCGTCCAACCATGGTTTGTTCGCTTGTTCCCAAAATTCATCAGTCACTGTCTTCCAGTACCTCGCAGAATCGCCCGATTCAAGGATAGCCATGTATTTCTTCTTGATGAAGTTCCATTGAGGTGACCTCAATATGTTGATGCCACCAGGGTTGGTCCTGTCTCCTTTTCCTGTCTGCCCTCTAATAAATCATCTCATCAATAATAAATGGCTTCTTGAAAAGAGACTTTATGACAGGAATCGACTCAAGGTATATCGGCGAGAGGATCAACCGGTTCCGCGTATTGAAAACGTAAAAACTCTCTCCATTTCGCATTAAGCTTAAAGACCTCTCAGGATTAGCGTTAACTAATACTGCAGCATACTCATAAAGTATCCTCATGACCTTAAAGATATCGGTCTCCTTATCGTAGGTGCCACCAATCATCCAGTTGACATCCAATCCAAATTCGCCGTAATCTTCTCGCATGACTTCACGATACGATGCATCAAGCTGTTGACAAGAAACATCAACGAGTCCATGAATGTGCAACCCAAATTGAGCATCGCCCCCATTAATTCCTAATAAGGGGGCAAACAAGTATTCCGGGGATGTAAGATCTGATTCCAGAAAAATGGAATAATCCGTTGACATTGAGCACTCTCTTATAATTTGAGGTGATGAACTAGGGAACGAAGTGATGAACAGTTCCATCGGGCATGAGGATTATGACTTCCTTCAGCCCTGGCACTGGATATCTTCTGACTTTGCTGTTTTTGAAGTGATCAATCGATGGATAAGCTGTTCTGGGGATAGCATTTTTATTTTGTTTCAGTTGTTCTCAAAACTGCTTGCGTAATAATTAAATACCAGTTGATTTAGTTTTTCTCAGATTCGAGGCAACTTTTTGAAAGTGAAATCAATTTCCATTTCATCAAACAGAATTTTAGTCGCATAATCCATTGGTATGGAGTCTCGATCATTACAAAAAACTTCCCCATCAGTTCTTAATATTTCACCAAGTTCACCATTTGACAACATAACTAAGTCGCAATACAACTCTTTTAAAAGCACTCCACAAAGTCGATAGAGTGTGGAATAGGATTCATAAGCGTATTTATCAAGTTGAACTTTATCGTAGTGAATTCTAATCTTGGGTATGAATCCATAAGTTTCTTCACAAAGTTCTTTGCCAATTTCAGATGCCTCAGCAACATAAATACTCGCGCCTTTCGAAACCAGGTATAAAATATCGTCTTGCAGTATAGGCTTTAAATCACAAGTTTCGATTAAGAGTTCCCTTGTTTCATCTAATGAGATGTTTGCATCCTCACCGAGTAGAATGCTACTGAATACCGACATGCTTTTCCTTCAATTTTTTATGAAATTGGAATAAGAAAGGTGTCAGTCACCTTTTTTGATACTCACTTGATGATCCATCGAAATGTTAAACTAATTCGCTCACTCGCGGCAGGATCTTTAGGAATCGCATGCATCCACTGAGCTTGTATTTCGTTTTGCATATAAAGTAAACCACCGCTATTTAACAAGTATTTAAATTTAATCTTTGAATCCAATTTGCTTCGGAAGGAAATATACCTACTAGATCCAAGCGATACGATCACGACACCGGTGTCCTCCATCAATTCATCTGTCGAATCGGAGTGGAAACCCATTGTAGAATGGCCATCGGGATAATAATTCATCAGACAATTATTTGGTAAAAACCCGATTTCCTGTTGAATTCTTTCACAAATCGGTACCAGTTCTGGCAACATTTCCTTCTGGGAATAAGTGATGCCCGAATAGTCGTACGAAATACCAAAACTTGCTGTTTTTCGGGCTTTCATTCGCTCGTCCCAATCAACTCCTTCTCGAAAAAAATCTAATAACTCATTCGGGTTTTCCAAGAAATTTTCGCGAAAGTAGAGTTCTGGTTCGTTCATGGTCCCATTTCACCAGTTGATGTTTATTTTTCTAATCGCAATTCATGCTATTGTCTACCGCCACAAAGAATGCGTTTTGTTACACCGGGTTTTAATTTAGACCGGATATCAATGGTTTGGGTTCGGACCACCTGAGTAATTGGATTATTGGAATGAACTGCTTCTTCGACATTCAATTTGTACGACAAAAAGGGGTCAGGGACAAAAAAATCGATTCCTGGCCCCTTAAATTCCTTATGTCGACTCTCAGCGATTAATCATTTTCATTGCGGCTTCAGGATATCGATCCCCTTTCACTATGATCTGAGCGGCAGCAGTCTCGATTTCAGCGAGATCGGATCCGGAGAGTTTGATCTCAGTTGCTCCGTTGTTTTCCTCGAGTCGATGAACTTTTGTCGTTCCTGGGATGGGGACAATCCAAGGCTGTTGGGCCAGGATCCAGGCCAATGCGATTTGAGCCGTCGTGGCGTTGTTACGCTTCGCGATCCGATCAAGAAGCGCAATCAGTGCCAGATTTGCTTTCCGGTTTTCCGAAGAGAAGCGCGGGACTTTATTGCGAAAGTCACTACTGTCAAACGTAGTTGATTCGTCAATCTTACCGGCCAAAAAACCCTTCCCCAGGGGGCTGAAGGGAACAAAGCCAATTCCGAGTTCTTCGAGTGTCGGGAAGATCACGTCTTCCGGTTCTCTCCACCAGAGTGAATATTCACTCTGCAGCGCGGCGACTGGTTGCACTGTATGGGCGCGGCGGATGACCTCTACGCCCGCTTCAGATAAGCCGAAGTGCTTTACTTTGCCTGCCTGAATCAGTTCTTTGACCGTTCCTGCCACATCTTCGATTGGCACATTGGGGTCAACACGATGCTGATAGAACAGATCGATATAGTCGGTCTGCAGCCTCTTCAACGACGCTTCCACGACTTCCTTAATATGTTCTGGTCGGCTGTCGAGGCCCGTCTGTTGGCCTTGCTCATCAATTGCGAATCCAAACTTGGTGGCAATGACCACCTGGTCACGGACAGGAGCCAACGCTTTACCAACCAGTTCTTCGTTCGTGTAAGCTCCATAGACCTCGGCCGTATCAAAAAAATTAATGCCCAGATCGACGGCCGTTCTGATCAAAGCGATTCCTGCTTGATCCTCAACGGGCTCACCATATCCGAAGCTCAGGCCCATGCAACCAAGCCCCAGAGCGGATACTTCCAGGTTACTGTTTCCAAGTTTTCGCTTATGCATTGCTATTTCCTTTTGTTGTATCGGGAAGTTTGTTCGTTGAGTTGATTGCCTTCAGTTCAGCCGAGAATAGAAGCAACTTTTACATGGTGCACAAAATTTTGTGAAACACTGCCTGCAAAAGAGTCTGATTGAGCCGCAGCGATCATAAAGTCATCCACTGTCTGCGTTCCCACTCCATAACTTGAATTAGACTGAATTAATTCGGGGCAACCCATTCACGAATCAATCAAACGTTTCCTGAGACCTTTTTATGTGACTCTGCATTGTTAGGCATCTTCAATCTGACTTTACAGGAACCATTGTGTTGGCGTCTCGAATGACGACCCAGCCATCTCCTTGTCTTTTCAATACGGAAAGCGCATCGCCCTTCATCAATGATTGCGACTTGGTGACTTTATCTGTCATTTTGAGAGTAATCGTCGATAGGAGACAAGCATGGTCGCCAAATATCTGGATTTCCTGAATCGAGCAATCAAGTTCAAAATCAGTGTTGGGATCCGTTGCGGTCGCAGCAGCGGCGAAACTCTCCTTGTCCATTTGCCCTGCACCTGGCACAAGGAAAATTGCATCGTCTGCAATTAAACTCCTCGCGAGTTCGAGTTCACCTTCTATTGTGGCCTTCATCCAATCATCGAACCAACGGCGGATGGCTTGTTCATCCTGATTCATTCTGACGTCTCCTTTGTTAGACTGCCCCTGACAGCCAAATAGTAATAGTAGCAACGGGGCGAATAGAATTGCCCACTTCATAATCGCACCACTTCCACAATGACAGTTAATACCAAACTTGAATTAGACTAAATTATTTCGGGTATAAAAAAGTGTCTATTTTCAGCTGACACACTTGTTGAGAACTCTTAATTGAAATTACTATCTTATCACTGATGATAAAAAACCAAAAAGATATATAAATCCTAGTGATACAAATACACAAAATACGCACTGATTTTCTAGTTGTTTCAATAAAGGAAGAGACAATACGGCTGAGACCAAAAAGTATATTCCAAAAATGAATCCATAACCTGAACCTTCCCCTCCATAAATAACAATAAGAGAAAAGTACAATAGTGGAAAAAATGAATAGCAGATAAATGCAGAATATTTATTAATAAAACGTTTTGGATATTCTTCAAAAATAATATACAAAATCCATCCAGGTACTAAAAACATTGATGAAAAAAATCCAATAATATATGGATCATCTCTAAGGAGTGATATGTCATAAATCAGACTAATAGTTAAAGTAATAACCAATGTTGTGAATCCAAAAATTGCGATGATTTTTTTGACTGTCTGATAAATGAAATTCATATTTTGCTTCCCAAGGTTAAAGGTAACGGGGCGGACACCTTTTTATATCCGGGAGGAATTCATAATGAAATCAATACTGAACGGTCTTTTTAAGACTCAAACGGCTTTGTCCCTGGCATGGGTTTGCGTTGCGGTAGCTTGCATGGCTACTCCCTTGATGGCATATCCGAAAGACAAAGACAAATTGGTTTATGAAAAAAATCTCGAAGTAAAATTGAATGACGGAGAGAAAGAAAGAACACGGATCATTGGAGTGATCAGGTTCTACTCCTACCCAAGTGGAGGCAGTGGTTACTACCAGGTCGAAAACAAAACCGATAAAAAGCGCAAGTATCAGCTCACGATCAAAAGTGTAGTGAAAGAGACTGGGGAAAAAAGAGAGAAAAAGGTCGCCGTTCGTGCCAATGCGAAATCGTTTTCAGGACGTGCCAGCTTTTCATCAGCAGGATTCAAGAAAGGACGCATTACTGACGTATTCGTTACCGTCCCTTTGGGCTCCTCTCGTTCCAAGACTGCGCCGGACTCGCTCGCTCTGGCAAAAAAGCTGGCAGACAAGAAGTTCAAAGGTTGGACCTATGGCAGCAAAGCCAAAGACAAGAAAATTGATTGCGTCCAATTCGTATTAGCTGTGACCGAAGAGGCTTTAGCTAAATCACTGAATGGGGAGACACGCAAGCAGATTCTGATTTCCCATCTCAGTGCAGCGGAGCAAAAAATGCTTCCGTCTCTCATCGAAATGGAAAGTGACAAAATCAAGGGCATTCAACATGCACTCGTTTCGATTCGACGCGGGACGGCAATCAAGCCAGACCAGGCCAGACCCGGTGACCTCATACAGTACTGGATGAAAAAACGCGACGGCACATGGTTTGGTCACGCCGGCGTACTTGAGAAAGTCGAAAAAAATGGTAAGACAATTCGAGCGACCATCTTTGGTGCCCACGCGAGTTCAAACGGAATTGCCTCATCTCAGTTCAAATTGAATTTAACGGGAACAGGCCGAAAAATTTTCATTGTCAGGCCGCGATAGTCAAAATAGGGGGCTGGTCCATTCAATCCTGCCCTCTTTCACTTTCTGTGCATGTATTGACGTCGCCCACTCCAATGTAGGGGCGAGACCCATGTGTCCGCCCGCTTTGTGACATTCCATTCACAATAAAAAGAACAATTGGAACCAGCGCGAAAGGTAATAATGGGGGCAGACATTGATCACTTAAGAGACCTGACCCCTTTTACAACCCACTGATTTTACCCGATGTAAAGCGAAGGCGATCTATTCTTCAGTGAAGCGTTTTCCTTTCATTTTCTGGACCTTTCTCAAAATGCAAGAAAATAAAATCTCTCACATTCTGCATAGATCAAGAAATGGTGGAAAGGTCATACCTCTTGACTCATCTCAAGAGACTTGGCGGCACGTTTAATCCCTCTCAACATACCGCCAAAAACGATGTTATGTAATGGAACCACGGTATACCAATAAAGGATACCTAGTAGACCTCTTGGACGAAATCGTGCAGTCATTGTGAGTCGCGTGAAACGGTTGTTATCTTCCACTGGTTCCATGCAGAACTCCAGTTGAGCGGTTCCTGGTAATTTCATTTCGGCATGAAGCAGCAGCGACTTGCCGCGTTCGATCCCGACCACGCGCCAGAAGTCGAGAGCTTCGCCAAATTCTACTTCCTCAGGATCGCGTCGGCCTCGTCGAAGCCCAGGACCTCCAACGATTTGGTCCATCAATCCCCGGATCCGCCACAAGATGTCCCCCGAGTACCAGCCATGACCGCCGCCAACACGGCAGACCGCGGCAAACACATCGGACGGCTGCGCTTCAATCTCGATCGACCTTTGATCGACATAGACCTTGCCACCAGCCCAATTCGGATCGCCAGGAATCGGTCCGGCTGCGGACCACCGTGTTGGTACCTTCCCCTCCAGGGTCTTTGCAATCGCACGGTGAATAGACTCACGCACCCCGAGCGATTGATGAGGCATTAGTGTCTGTGTGGTGTCGTCATTGACGACAACTCGATTGCGCAGGCCATCGGAGAGCGGACGAGCGATGCGATATGAAACTGGCGTGATGAGGCTGATCCACGCCGAGCTCAATCGCGGGGTTAGCACGGGGACACCGATAATCAGCCGTCGTCGAAGTCCCAACTCTTGAGCCATGATGTGCATTAGCTCGCGATAGGTGATCACATCGGGTCCACCAATTTCCAGGCTGCGACCGCTTGTCTCAGTTACGTGCAGACACTCGACCAGCCAGTACAATACATCAACAATGGACACTGGTTGAGATTCTGTTTGTACCCAACGGGGTGTGATCATCACGGGAAGTCGTTCGACCAAGTAGCGGAGTATCTCGAATGACGCAGACCCGGAGCCGATAATCATGGCAGCTCGCAGAGTTGTCACCGAAACTCCGCACGACCCCAAAGCCACTTCCACTTCGCGGCGCGAGCAAAGGTGTTGACTCAAACCCTCGCCAAGTTCACCTAAGCCACCCAGGTAGATGATTCTCTCAATTTGAGCCTCTGCGGCTGCTCTGGCAAAGTTATGGGCAAGTTGGGAATCGCGGTCTGCGTACGTACGACCTGAGGCGATCATCGAATGAATCAAATAATAAGCCGCTGAACAGTCGCGAATCTGAGCGGTGAGCTCGGCCACATCGCTTAGATCGCTGCGAGCAATCTCTACATTCGGGTTGTCGCACCAGGACCGTTCTTCAAGCTTACGTGGTTCGCGCGCAAGGCAACGAACACGATAACCTCGCTTGAGGAGCTCCGGAACCAGCCGGCCCCCCACATAACCTGTCGCCCCAGTCACTAGTATTGGGGATTCTCGAGAAATTTTGGTATTCAGGTTTATTCTCCAGTGGAATTAAAGTGGAGGGCGGGTGCCAGCACCCGCAGTGCGAAGCTAGGTCTCGGCAAGACTTTCACAGTCAGCCGAGAGCCAATACACACGCGTAACACAATTCCATGTCTTTTAAGAAGACGCAAGAGTGGCAGCATACTCATCGTTGCACAGCGGCCAAGTCGCCAAGCCGATTTCAGGTTTGCAACTTGAAGCAGCAGCTCGCGTCCTGTTGCATTTAGTTCGACCGGCCGACCGAACAGCGTTCCTTGCAGCTGGCCGGTCATTGTTAGTTTGGGGATGAACCAAGGTCACGCGTGCGTATCTTCATCGTGCCGGTCAGGGCCCATTCCGCATGCTCGGCGTTCGTGCCCGTGCCACTTGGAATTTTGATATGCATGTCATCAAACTCATAAGTAATCTCGGCGTTACGACCTGTCAAGCGGTCATAAAGGCCGATCGCCAGATCGCTCCAGTTTTTGGTATGTTCAGAGTCAGACATCAGATTCTCCTTTGAAACTTTAACTAATAAGGTACACGATTTTTTTCTCGAGCTGATTGAAACTATGCCTTTATAGTCGCTGCGAAAGCTGAGGAAGCAGAATATTTGCAAAAAAAAATTTTTTGAGCTGAAAGAGTCAAAGAATACTGACCTTCAGCGATATATGAGACTGACTGACCTTCTCCCCGTTTCTGGATCCATACAAAATGTAAGAGATCTTGTTCTCTTGCATTTTGAGAAAGGTCCAGAAAATAAACCAAAACGCTTCACTGAAGAACAATTCACCTTCGCTTTACGTCATTAAGAATCTTTCTCTAAATTTAGATTCTTAAAATACTTTTTAAATGCAAACAAATTGAAATGGTGAATTCCTATCTGAAATGACTACTATCTCGCCTGTTCTATTTGTATGCACTCCGCTACACCAAGTGTAGTAATCACCGCGCTTCTCGGGTTTTGTTGCAATAACCAATGAATCGTCGAGCTTAATTGTGAATTGCGTTTCCTTAGAATCTGAATTGCGGGATTCGTCCGCAGGCCGTCTCTCTACCTTCCCACTTAATATATTCCGTACGGTCTGTCTGCTAATCTTTTTGATACCAACGTTCAACTCATTCAGATTCATTTTTTTCATGCATGGGATGCATGATATATATACACAGAATGCATTAGATATATCGTCAGACCTGCGTAAAGTATTGTAGCAGGGACAGTGATTCCCCGTTGTCAAGATCGAAGTTCAAGCCAAACACGAGGAAAAATCATGAAAAAGTGGATCAAACGCACGATAACGAATTGGACGGTGCTGACTCTCTGTATCAGCACACCTGTCTTCGCTCAGAAAGAAAACACTGAGTCTACTACAGACCAGCAGCCGGCCCGGAAAATCCACAAAACACAAGAAGGCCAGACAACTGGTGGCAAGTGCCCCATTATGGGCATGATCAAGAGTGTTACCTCCCGACATACGGCAGCTGGTGGTATGACTAATGGAGACTGGTGGCCTAATCAGTTGAATCTGGACATCCTGCATCAGAATTCGAAGAAAAGTAATCCCATGGGGGAAGACTTCAACTATGCCGAAGAATTTCAGAAGCTCGACCTCGAAGCCGTCAAAAAAGACCTGAGAGCACTGATGACCGACTCGCAGGACTGGTGGCCTGCTGATTATGGACATTATGGCCCCCTTTTCATCCGCATGGCCTGGCACAGTGCGGGTACCTACCGAGTCTCTGACGGTCGCGGCGGTGCTTCGGACGGCACACAGCGCTTTGCGCCACTCAACAGTTGGCCCGATAATGCCAACCTGGATAAAGCCCGCCGCCTGCTCTGGCCCATCAAACAGAAATACGGACGCAAAATTTCCTGGGCTGACCTGATGATTCTGACCGGAAACGTCGCACTCGAATCCATGGGTTTTAAAACATTTGGTTTCGCTGGTGGACGGGAAGACGTCTGGGAACCTCAGAAAGATGTCAACTGGGGGCCCGAAACCGAATGGCTAGGCCGCAAACGTTATAGGAAAGATGAAAAGCTTGAAAATCCGCTCGCGGCCACGCAGATGGGGCTGATCTACGTTAATCCCGAAGGACCTGCGGGCAGACCAGATCCCCAGGCTTCCGCCCATGCGATCCGCGATACTTTTGGTCGGATGGCGATGAACGATGAAGAGACCGTCGCTCTCATTGCCGGCGGACACACTTTCGGTAAAGCGCACGGTGCCGCCAGCCCGGAAGGGAACGTCGGTCCCGAGCCGGAAGGGGCCAGCCTGATCGATCAGGGACTGGGATGGATCAACAAGTTCGGTAAAGGGAACGCTGACGATACGATCACCAGCGGTCTGGAAGGTGCCTGGACCTCCACACCCACACAATGGTCCAACGGTTACTTTGACAACCTGTTTGGCTATGAGTGGAAACTGGTTAAAAGCCCCGCTGGTGCCTGGCAGTGGACGCCTAAAGAAGAATCAGCCAAAGGGACGATTCCCGATGCACATGATCCTTCCAAAACTCACGCGCCGATGATGTTTACCACCGATCTGGCTCTCAAGGTCGATCCAGCTTACAGGAAGATCTCAAAGCGCTTCCATGAGAACCCGGACGAGTTTGCCGAAGCCTTCGCGAAAGCCTGGTATAAATTGACCCACCGCGACATGGGGCCGGTTTCCCGCTGTCTTGGACCACTGGTGCCGGAAGCGCAGATCTGGCAGGATCCCGTTCCCGAAGTCGATCATAGGCTCATCGACGAACAGGATATCGCTGCTCTCAAAAGTGAGATCCTCGCCTCGGAGTTGACGATTCCTCAACTGGTCTCCACGGCTTGGGCTTCCGCTTCCACTTTCCGTGGCAGTGACAAGCGGGGCGGTGCCAATGGCGCCCGCATCCGACTGGCGCCCCAAAAGAACTGGGAAGTCAACCAGCCCGAAGAACTGGCGAAAGTTTTGAAGACTCTGGGTGCAATCCAGCAGAACTTCAATGACGCACAGACCGACGGCACCAAAGTGTCACTGGCCGATGTCATCGTGCTCGGGGGTTGCGCTGCTGTTGAAGAAGCTGCCAAAAAGGGCGGATACACCGTCAAAGTGCCTTTCACACCAGGACGTACTGATGCCACACCGCAAATGACCGACGTCGAGTCATTCGCGGTTCTGGAACCCAAGGCGGACGGCTTCCGCAATTACTATTCGCACGGGCTTGATCGGCCGGCTGAAGAACTGCTGGTGGATAAAGCCAACCTGCTTACTCTGACCGCGCCTGAAATGACGGCCCTCATCGGTGGTATGCGGGTGCTCGATACGAATGTCGGTGTACCGGGAATGGGTGCCTTCACTAAACGTCCCGGCACTCTGAGTAATGACTTCTTCGTTAACCTGCTCGATATGAACACGAAGTGGCAGAAGTCACCCATGTGCGATCACTTCTTTGAAGGACGCGACCGCAAATCGGGCGACGTTAAATGGACTGCCAGTGCTGTTGATCTGGTCTTTGGCTCCAACTCCCAGTTGCGGGCCATCGCAGAAGTATATGCCAGCCGGGATGCCGAAAAGAAGTTGATTCACGACTTCGTAGCTGCCTGGAACAAGGTGATGAACCTGGATCGCTTCGGTCAGGAAACCGCGCTGCAAAAGGGGAATCGCTCCGTGACCCAAAACCAGAAGTAATCTACAGCGCTCGTAATCATAGGAACGCTAAGAGAAAAACGTAAGTGTCAGACCTATTCCCCTCGACGATTAGAGGGGAGTAGGTCTTTTTGAGGGAATAAAGGGGTCAGGTCTCTTTTATTCCTGGCTGTATTCTGTTATACTCCTTGTATGCCCCGTACCAAACGAATTTGTCCTGCCGGTGAAGTGTTTCATGTGCTCAATCGCTCTGTGGCGCAGATGACGCTGTTCGAGAAGCCGGACGATTATGCTGCTTTCATGCGGGTCGTTGAGGAAACGTGGGCAAAGATACCGCTACCGATCTATGCCATGTCCGTAATGCCTAACCACTGGCACTTTGTGGTACGCCCCCAGACAGATACCCAATTGACGGAATTCTTTCAACGACTCACCGTCACCCATACCATGCGCTGGCACGCGCACTATTCAACCGGGGGAAGCGGTCACTTGTATCAGGGACGATTTAAATCGTTCCCAATTCAGTCAGACGACCATTTGCTGACAGTGATGCGTTATGTCGAACGCAACCCGCTGCGAGCGAATTTGGTCAAACGTGCCGAGGAGTGGGAGTATGGCTCCGCCTGGGCACGACAACAAAAGGGAGATACGCTCGCGTGGCTGACAAAGCTCAAAAATCCACCGCTACCACGCCAATGGCGGTCACTGGTTAACAAACCACAAACGGACGCCGAACTGGCTGCCGTCAGAAAATGTATCACTCGCGGCACACCCTTCGGCGATGACAAATGGACCAGCAACACAGCCATCCGATTGTCCCTCGAAAGCACAATTCGCCCCCGTGGAAGACCCAGAAAAGAGACCTGACCCCTTTATTCCTGTTGCATAGTAATATTGGCCTACAGTTATGTCGCTGAATGAAATGAACCCTGACATCGAGGCTTTCAACGAAGATCAAGCAACACTCGAAGAGCAGCAGATCTGCGAGACGTTTGCGACGACCATTGACGACCTGCTTCCCGAAGCTGAGAGCAAGATTTGGCATCGGCATCCCGTCTGGTTCCTCAACGGAAACCCAATCGTCGGATACAGCAAACTGAAGGCGGGAATTCGGCTCATGTTCTGGAGTGGGGCGAGTTTCGACGAAGACAAATTGAATCCCGGCACTGGGAAATTCAAAGATGCTTCAATCATCTTCACGCATCCTGACCAGATCAATCTGAAAGACATGAAGAGATGGATCAAGAAATCGAAGACCATTCAATGGGACTATAAGAATGTGGCCAAGCGAAAAGGAAAGTTGGTCCGCTTGAAGGATTGAAGCGTTGATCAGTATTTGAAATACTTGGTTGTCTCTGAAGGATCGAGCCTTTGAAGATCACGATTTGAAACCACGGTGAATGTTCCCATCGACGCGACGTGGCGTGCGTGGACGACACCAGCTGACATCGTGCAGTGGAATGCGGCCACCGATGAATGGCACACTCCAAACGCAACCGTGCAGTGATCTTTTTCAAAGTCGCCGAAGGAATATTGTCTGAATGCAGATTTACGACTCGTCTAAGAAACAGCGGCTGGACAAACCGTCCCCACAATGGCAACGTGCTAAACTGCAGAGGTGGAAAAGATCGACGCACTTTACGTAAAAGCCGAAAGTGCGTCGGATTCATCGTCCAACGCACTTTGAAGGCAGCCACAAATCCCAAAAACGTTCGTTTTCGTTTGCTGTCCTGCATTCGATGAGTTTCGCAGGAATTCGATCTTGCCTTCGATCTGAGCAGCGTTCGAAATCGGAGAAAGCGCTCGCCGTTGATATACAGCAGCAGATACATCTTTGATGTATTCGATTTTGCGAAATGGGTGGTTTTTTGAAACGATTCGTAAAACGTATGGGTAAATGACACTTTTCGTTTTAGCCATCGCATTTCCGTCTGCTACCCGGTCCGCAGCGGTAGACAAACAAAAAAGAGGTTGTCACAATCGAACACGAAGTCTTGTGATTGGTGTCATTCACCGGGGCACGTCAGATTGAATCAGAGGATCCAAGATGAGCAACACGAATCAGGAAGAGGTCGGTAACCTGTCGAACGCTGAATGCGATTTCCCCAAGTATGCCGCCACTACTGAGCACACACTGCAACTCCCCAGCGGGCCACTTGCCTACAAGGCGGTTGCGGACTGGATTAGCTTGCGAAAGATCCACAAGCCTGTAGCACACCTGTTTTACACTGCGTACATCGCCGAACCACAGGATTGTACCCGTCCATTGACTTTTGTTTTCAACGGCGGTCCAGGGGCGGCATCAGCTTATCTGCACATGGGAGCCCTGGGGCCAAAGCGAGTGGTGTTCGGAAAAATGGGATCGCTGCCAGAACCGCCGACGCAGGTGGTGGACAATCAAGAAACTTGGCTGTCATTTACCGACCTGGTGTTCATTGACCCCGTGGGAACGGGATTCAGTCGGGCACTGAAGGAACCGGGCGCAAACAAGAATGCGGACGGCAGCAAGGAAAAGTCCGCCGAATCAGAACCGGAAGAGAATCCCGAGTTCTGGGAAATCGAGAAAGACCTCGATGCGCTGGGCGAATTTATCTGTCGATTTCTCTCAAAGTATCATCGCTGGACGTCGCCTCTGTTCATTGCGGGAGAGAGCTACGGCGGATTTCGAGTGGCCAGGATGGCGCGGAGGTTGCAGGAGAAGCATGGCGTGGGCTTGTGCGGCGCGCTGCTGATTTCACCTGCGATCGAACTCGATGCACTTCTTGATTCAGACTACAACCTGGCGTACTGGGTTGAACTGTTTCCGTCGCTGGTCGCGGCCGCACATCATCACGGTCGCACGGAGGATCTGGGCAATGATGACATTCAGAGCCAGGGAGAAACATTCGCCAACAACGAGCTGGTGCGGTGGCTGGCACAGGGTGAGGCACTACCCGCAGATGAACTGGCGTTGATCGTTGGGCGAATGTCCGCACTGACAGGGCTGTCGGCGACCGTGCTTGAGCGAGCAGGCGGCCGGATCAGTGCGACAATGTTCAGCCGCGAACTGCTGCGTGGCGAGCGACGATTATGCGGTCGGTACGATGCCTCTGTGACGACCGTGGACCCCTTCCCGGATCGCAATGGCTATGAAGGGCCAGACCCGACACTGTTTTCCATCGACCGTCTTTTTACCGGCGCCATCAATCATCACTTGCGGACCAACCTTAAAGTGGAAACTGAACTCGATTACCGCTTGCTAAGTATGCAGGTGAACGAGAAGTGGAAAGACAAGAGCAATCGGCACTTCTTTGTACGACAGGTTGGTGCTATGGATGATCTGCGATACGGAATGAGCCTCAATGAGCACATGAAGGTGTCTATCACGCATGGCCGCTTTGACCTCATCACGCCTTACTTCGGCAGTCAGCGACTAACGAAACTGATGAAACTTACCGACGAGCAGAAATCGAATTTGACCTGCCGGAATTTCGACGGCGGTCATATGTTCTATAGTTGGGACGAGTCACGCATCGAATTTCACGCGCAAATGCGGAATTTCTATCAATCGGCCTTGCCGGGCGATC
The DNA here is from genome assembly GCF_007748175.1 of Gimesia aquarii. Lineage (NCBI taxonomy): Bacteria > Pseudomonadati > Planctomycetota > Planctomycetia > Planctomycetales > Planctomycetaceae > Gimesia > Gimesia aquarii. The sequence continues at coordinate 820,968 of NZ_CP037422.1, read as the reverse complement.
GTGACGCATAGCCCAAGTGGTCTCAAGGCACATCCCGCCCGCGCAGGGCAATTGAAAGCGATCCCGAATAGCGGACGTGGAATTTCGGGTATACCGTTTACGCGATCACGCGAATCGGGTATCGTAAAACTTCTCCCGAAAATGGGTCGAATTACAGGACGTCTGAAGAAACAAATGAGTTTATTGTATAACGTCTTGCATAACCGGGCCGCCGCGGTTGATGCTCCATTTGGAAACGCGCTGTCGGCGGCTCCGCGTTCATGCCTTTGTTATGCCATGATTAGCCACGCGAGACGTATTTCTGAATGCAGTGAACGGCACCAAGCCCACGAGCGAGCCGGTGAAAGCTTGGGAGCATTTCAACGTTGTATCCAAGGTTCTCCCAGATTTGTTTGTTGGCATTGTCAGATGCCTGAAGATACGAGTAGTCCTTTTCGGACGATCCCGGCGACTGCAGGTCGTAACCGTAGGTTGGCAGCCAGACCTTCTTGTCGCCGGCGTCTTGTGTGTTTTGGACGAGTGCATTGTTCGCGGTAGCAAAGTACCAGCTACGCAATTCGACCTGAGAGACTCCAGCTGCAGTTAATGTTGTGTATATCGAGAAAAGCTCGGGATCGTGAGGGCGGTTGAACACAGAAACCGGCAACATCCGAGAAGAGAACGTGATTGGGAGTGGATTCCGGATGACTGTGTAACCGCTTGCAGAAAGATTGCTGGCGATATTGTCGAACACATTTTGCATCGAGTATCCCGCACCACTGGTGGACCATGGCGTGGCGGGACCTAGCGAAGGGTCTGCAACCAGAATCTGATAGCTACCGTTCTGATCCCTGCCAGCCAAAGACAAGAACATGTCGATGTGGAACAGCGGCTGTGCAGTGCCATTCTTGTTGCCCTGATAGACCATATCGACGTAGTACGTCCCCTGCTCCTGAGCGAGAACAATTCCTTCTGACGGTACGGGCACAGTTGATCCGATGTACCGAAGAGTTCGGCTGCTGTCGAGATATTCTGTATAAAGTCGGCGAACCAATTGTTCGCCCGTTTCGCCGGGGTTCGGAAATATTGAATTATTGACGTAGTCGAGTGTGTTTGTCGGATAGTCGATTCCAATAAACCAAAAATCGTCGCCAATCAGAATGTTGCCCCCTTGGAAGTAGAGCGGCGTCTGGAAATTTTTCAGCGAGGTTGCATTCGTTACGTAGTCTGAGATTACCGCATCGGCGTAACGGAGGAACGAAAGTGGTTCGATGAAGTAGGTCTCGCTGGCAGACGTTTCTGAAATTGCATACGCATCCTGAGCCCAAATCGAGAACCCAACATGGTCGGGAGCCTCAACCACGGCCGCATTTGTTCGGTTATAGGTTTGAATCCAGTTCTCGACAGTTGATTTCGAACCGGTGTTGACCAAGCACAACAAGTCCGTGTGAGCAGGGAGCGTCTCAAATAATTTGTCGTAGATCGCCGCAAAGTCGCCGGAGGTGTTCCCGACTGGGATCGTCAACAGCATGCCGGTGATCTTGCCGTCAGCACTCGGAATCAGTTTCGGATTTTGGGGTTGAGGGGGTTGCAGATTGTTGAGGAACTCAAAGTTCCGTGCGCTCGCTCGCGCACGTGTTGCCAACGCATTTAGTTCAAACGCATCTACTGGAATCGCGATGCTAGGAACGGCCATCGATTGCGGAAGGTCGCGTCGAACAACACCATCGTTTTCGAGGAGGCTATACAAATAGGCGGACGAACTCACGTGACACTCCTTTTTGTCCAAGCAGTTGGGTTAGTGGCATAACTTGTTATTAACCTGCACGGCCTTGTTCTGATATGATGCCCCAGCGGCTCCATATCACACATAGATTCTGGACATAATGCCAGAATGCTGTACATGATACTAAGCAAAGCTAGATTTTCAATATGTAACTTTATTCTTACTTTCTGTTTACATCAATTACTTGCTGATATTGAAAATAGAAAACGCAACCAGGAATGATGCCGAGAAACGTTGGTTTTATCTAATACTCCAGGAGCGTTTCTGACCAGAGTTTTCCGGTTGAGCGATGAATCCGTGAATACATATGGCTTTCACGCACACGTATGGAGTCCGCGAATTGGGTCCTTTGAGCTTACTGTCCGGTAATTGACGAGTTTAGCGAACAAAATTTGTCATATGTTATGTGAGAGCAGTTTTGATTTTGTTTCACTGCTAATCGAACACAACGTCTCAGCAAAATAAGTCGTTTTACTGTTTGGTCTCAAATAAAGGTGTCTGTTGGAAAATACGCCTGTGTTAGCTCAGCTGGTTAGAGCACCGGTCTTCGGAACCGGGGGGCTACGCAGAACTAGCGTTCGCCGCTGAAAAACGACTAGACGGGGACCGATTCGCGGTCTCCAGCAGCGGGCAGAAGAAAAAACAGAAATAAATCACCACTCGTTAGACACGGGTGAGGCGCGATGTTAAGTTGGGGAGGGATTCAGGGCATGGTATAGCCCTCCCGCTTCGTCAGCACGAGGTGGTTCTGGTAGACGATTACCCCTCGCAACAAAGGCCTGCCCCTTTTCTTCCGGGCAAAGTAAGACTAATGATGGCTATGAGCTTCTTCGATATCGCTGGCATCCTCGTGGCCCTCGCAGCGGCCTTCGCATTCATTAACCACAAACTGCTCAAGCTGCCGACGACGGTAGGCTTGATGCTGCTGGCTATGCTGCACGCGGTCGCGCTGCTGTTAATTGATTGGATCGTACCGGGGACGGACGTGCTCACCTCGGCCGAAACGCTCATCGGCTCCATCGACTTCGACCAGACGCTGATGCAGGGCATGCTCGGCTACCTGCTCTTTGCCGGGGCGTTGCATGTCAACCTCAACGACCTCAAGAAACAAACCGCGGTCATCGTCCTGCTCGCAACCATCGGCGTCCTCGCCACGACGTTCATCGTCGGCGGGCTCACCTACGTCATCACCGGCTGGCTCGGCATCAAGGTCCGCTTCATCTATTGCCTGATCTTCGGTTCGATCGTCGCTCCAACCGATCCGATCGCGGTCTTGGGGATCTTCAAGAGCCTCGGCGCACCCAAGTCGCTGGAGACCAAGGTCGCGGGCGAGTCGCTGTTTAACGATGGCGTGGGCGTGGTAGTGTTTATTGCGCTCCTGGGCATCGCGGGTTTGGGCGGGCATGGCGAGTCACCTGAAGACCTAACGAACAAGGAAGAGCCCAATCGCACCGTTGAACAGCGCGAACAAGAACATCCGCACGAGGTTCCAGCAAACAGAGAAGTAACAGAGATGAACGCAAGCGACGTCGCCAGGCTCTTCGCCCTCGAAGCCGGCGGCGGGATTGCGTTGGGCTTTGTGCTGGGGCTGCTCGCGTTCTTTCTGTTGCGATCAATTGATCACTACGCGACGGAGATTTTGCTTTCGCTGGCGGTGGTGACGGGCGGGTATGCGCTGGCGATGAAGCTGCACCTATCCGGGCCGTTGGCGATGGTGGTCGCGGGGCTGATCCTGGGTAACCATGGCCGAACGCTGGCGATGTCTGACAAAACGCGCGAGCACCTGGACACGTTCTGGGAGTTGGTGGACGAACTTCTGAACGCGGTGCTGTTTGTGCTGATCGGGCTGGAGGTCCTGGTGCTGTCGTTCGAGGGGCAGTATCTGCTGGCCGGGGCTCTGGCAATCCCTGCTGCGCTGCTGGCGAGGTTCCTGTCCGTTGGCACGGTGGTGACCGTCTTGAAGAAGGCGACCGGCCGGGAATTCACACCGCACGCGATCAAGATCATGACCTGGGGCGGCCTGCGCGGCGGGATCAGTGTTGCACTCGCGCTATCGCTCAAGGAAGAAATCCACGCCCAGCAATCGCAGTATGACAACGTCGGCGAACTCGTCCTGACCATGACCTACGTCGTCGTCGCCTTCTCGATCCTCGTCGGCGGGCTGACCATCGGGCCGATGCTGAGCCGGCTGGGTCTCGCGGGGCAGGACAAAACAGACGCCCACTAACTACTTATAGCAGCCTGCTCGCGGGGTTCACTTCGAGGAGAATAAAGGGGTCAGAGGAGAATAAAGGGAGGAGAATAAAGGGGTCAGGTCTCTTTTATTCCTGGCTGTATTCTGTTATACTCCTTGTATGCCCCGTACCAAACGAATTTGTCCTGCCGGTGAAGTGTTTCATGTGCTCAATCGCTCTGTGGCGCAGATGACGCTGTTCGAGAAGCCGGACGATTATGCTGCTTTCATGCGGGTCGTTGAGGAAACGTGGGCAAAGATACCGCTACCGATCTATGCCATGTCCGTAATGCCTAACCACTGGCACTTTGTGGTACGCCCCCAGACAGATACCCAATTGACGGAATTCTTTCAACGACTCACCGTCACCCATACCATGCGCTGGCACGCGCACTATTCAACCGGGGGAAGCGGTCACTTGTATCAGGGACGATTTAAATCGTTCCCAATTCAGTCAGACGACCATTTGCTGACAGTGATGCGTTATGTCGAACGCAACCCGCTGCGAGCGAATTTGGTCAAACGTGCCGAGGAGTGGGAGTATGGCTCCGCCTGGGCACGACAACAAAAGGGAGATACGCTCGCGTGGCTGACAAAGCTCAAAAATCCACCGCTACCACGCCAATGGCGGTCACTGGTTAACAAACCACAAACGGACGCCGAACTGGCTGCCGTCAGAAAATGCATCACTCGCGGAACACCCTTCGGCGATGACAAATGGACCAGCAACACAGCCATACGATTATCCCTCGAAAGCACAACACGCCCCCGAGGAAGACCCAGAAAAGAGACCTGACCCCTTTTAATTTCCAGCGGTGTGCGTATTCAGGAAGCGATTGCTTTGCAATCTTGTAAGCAGTCGCCAGTACCATCCGTGGAGATTTGCTTGTCTGTATCATGCAATATGGTGTATCATGACTTATTAATTACGGAAATAGCAAATAAGAGTAGGTTTTCTACAGAGCATTCCTGACACCTTTTTATATCTGAAGTGTCGTTTCAGCGGGGCATAAACACTCAATCAATGGTTTGTTCTAAGTCTCATTTTCACTGCTGATATCCAAATAGCAGAGGCAAAATCACCACGTAACCACTGCCTGGCAGAGATTGCACCCATTTCTTGCCCTCTCATTTGCCTTGAGTCAGATGTTTCAAATCTAGTGGTTGAAGATCATCGTATGTGATAGCCAGACGAAACAGTGATTCATCGAACGGTTGCTTGATTGCTCGAACTGAAGCATCGAGGAACACGGCATGTACTCGGTCTTGAAAGAGCCCCCCAAGCTTTGGGAGTGGTTTTTCAGGATCGAACGCGAGGTCGACTGGTTTTGTCCAAAGAACAGGTTCTCCAGCCTCGACAATAAGCAATGTGGATGAAACTCCGTCTTTGATCGAACTCAGCCGGAGTCCCTGTGAGCTCTCAAACGGCGTCCCTTTGCCAACGAAGACTTGGTAGAACGTCTGAAAGGGTTCTTTCGTCTTCACTCCCACTGGCGAGTAGACATCCGGCATCTTCGACAGTAATGCCTTGTTGTGCGGACTATTCCAAGGTTCATCGAGCTTAAATTGTTTGTGCAAATCGGCGAGTCCGAGGTACGGGAGCAATGCAACTCGCCAACTGAGAGTTGACTGGCCTTTCTTGTTCACAATCGCGGCGGACGGTAAACGTTTATGAACTTCGAAAAATTCATATGTTGCAAGACCCAACCGAGTCAAATTCTTTCGGCTTCGCGTCATGTCGGCTGTTCTCTGCTGAAGGAGATTCCCGGTGCCAGCTGACGTTTCCGCGGGTACAACGCGTTCGAGTACGAACGTCCGGCTTAATTTTCGGGGTAAAAATTCTCTCGGCCGCTTTTTATTACTGCGGGAAAAGGCAAGGTGGAGCGTCTTGTCCGATAGCAAATAAATTCCTAAATGGGAGTCGCCGCCCCTGGAGTTGATTCGCTTGTTCTGAGGAAACGCCAGCTCGTTTAATTTGATACGTCCCGGCTCGTTGGACGGGTCCAGTGAATAACGATATTGCTGAACCAACTGTTGCTTGTCATACACAAAAGCAATCTTGTCTGCCGTCACAACAACCTGAGGCCGTAGCTCCAGAGTTGAGGGGAATTTCGTTCCCCACCTCGTTTCATCGATGATCCGCCACGTTCCTTGAATTTGTTTGGCGTGATGCTGCGGCGCGGTAAGTTGCTCGCTGGAAATGTCAAAAGGAACAGCCGGTGAGCCATGTGTCTCTCGTTCGAGTTTAACGTGGACTAGTGTATTTGAACCTGTTGACGAAAATTCCTTGGGCATCTTGAATTCAAATTTATAACCAGGAGCGCCGAGATTAAGACAAAGCTCTAGATTTTTGTCATCAAGCTTATAGATTCCAGTGACTAACAAGTTTTGATAGTTACTGTTCGGGTGCGCCATAAAAATCTGTTTGGGATTGCGGTTGGCGTTCAGTTTGAAGATTGGCGTTTCTCGCGGAGACTTTCCGCTCATCCATTTGATCTGGTCGCCAACAATGATCCATCGCCACGTTTTCGATTTCTGTCGAAGAATGCCAGCTTCTCGCAATTCAGTGACCCGCCAGGTCCCTTGCAGTTTTTTGAGATCAGCCGCAGATTCCGAAGAGTTTTTGAGTGGTGCCCCCCGTCGAAACTCGAACATGAGAGAGTTTGAACCCTTCTTCGCGAGAAACCTGGTGGGACGAGGTGCGTTATGGCGTGTCGCCAGACTGAGCTTCAATGAATCGCTCTCCACCTGATAGATGCCTTTGAGCAATCCTGTTTTCAGTCCCGGGTTGAGAGCAGTAGAGGGGTTGTCAAAACTATTGGCGTTCAGATCGATTTCATTGTAGCCTTTGCCATTGATCAGCTGGTAGCGTCCGACCTCCCAGCCTCTATCTTTGTACTCAATGGTCAATTGACCGTTCACGAAATACCACACTCGGAATCGCGGCCGCAGCGATGTCGCCTTAGCCTTACCCGCCAGCCATGGCGGTACTTGATCTAGAGACACTTGCACCCATGAACCGTCCAAACTGTTCGGATCCGGTTCCTTCACTCCGGCGAGTTTCTCTTTAGTTGTGTTTTTGCCGTCGGACTGGCATGCCTCGATCGCGCCGGTGCAAAGCAAGTAACACAGCAACATGATTAGGTTTGGAAGTCGTATCATATTTGTCTCACGCGGATGTCGAATTCTCAATACAGTCGATGGTTTGTACGATCGGGAGCCATCTCTGACATTAGGGCGTAAATGATGCGCAGGTATCACGCAAATTTTACTCATTCTACTGAAGAAACTTAGTGGACATGTGCATCAAGCCATCCAAGCTACGTTGTATTCCGGTCGGTTGCGAGCAAAGGACGTTCGTCACTGTCGGTGACAGGTTTATCATGACCGAGACTCCAAAATCTCAAGCACACCCGTCTGAGAAAAAAGGTGTCAGGAACCTTTATCTCGTTCCGACTCGCTGGGAACGTTCTGATTTTTGTTACCCGTCAAATAATATTGGATTGCCGGTGTGACCCAAACAAAACAAAGTAATAGCATCACGACGATGCTCAACCTGAGCAACCGAAATACAGGCCAGTCGTCAATCGGATCGGGCAGCCACATCTCGTCAAACTCTGGTGATGACCCGGAACTAAATATCAGCACGCAGTAAAGGACAAAGGGAACCGACACAATCGCGGAAAGACCGTATGAAGTGAGTAGTGCCGCACGTCGTCGGAAGATGCCGAAGAACAAGGCGAGCATGACACCAACTCCGTAGACGACCGTACTGATCGCGGCCAGGAAGAGTAACAGGCCATTCCAGAAGGAAGCGTCAGCGTGCATTGCATTCTTCCGCGTTAGTGGGAACAACATCGGCAATCGTACCCCACTATCAATAAAACTTACGTTCTTAACTCCCAGAGTCGCCAGTATTGACATGCATTTCAACACCGTAAACCGGGAACATTGTTTTTGTTATTCTATCACCTACATAACTTGAACAAGACTAAATTGTTTCAGTATTACTCACTCAGGGTAAGAAAGAACAAAGGGGTCAGACCCCCTAAAGGGCAGGAACAAAGGGGTCAGACCCCCTAAACTGTAGCCCCCTAAACTGTTCGGCGTTCACCGGGCCATGAAGAACCACGTTGATTTCAGAATCCGCGTGGCCCGTAGCTCCGGTGCAACGCATTGTTATCCAATCTTTGTTGTCAACGGCGGAACGAGAATGTCCCTGTTTGCCTGTTAATCGTCAGCCATTCTTTGTGTCGATGAAAGGGTGGAACTGAAAGCTGAACCTCGAATTCCACGTCAGTCTCGTTTGTGATAGCAATTTTAGATTGCCGACAGATCCCGTTGAGCAGGTCATTGCCCATCTTGAGCGCCAACGTGCGATCAACTGGACCCACACCAATGCGATATTTCAGTCTACGTTGCAGCAGCGCCGACCAATCCACAATTTCTGGTCGCTTTTGGTCTCTTGCAATCGCTATCGCATCGTCCAAAGCACTCAGTTCGCTGTCATTGCCACGAAGCGTGAGGAACATCAGGTAAAAATCGAGGCTCGAAAGTATGTAATCGGCTTTTGGGCAACGAGTATCGTCCGCGATCGGAATCAGGATCGGCAGAAAGTCACGCCGTCCAAGTGCGAGATCTTCGTCCTGTTCATCGAGATGCAGGTTCTCATCATACGCCCATCGCTGAAGCGTTTCAGGACTTGGATCCCAATCGTGCAGTACAGTTTCTTCGGTCATAATGGATGGGGATAACTTGTTATTAACCTGCACAGACTTGTTCTGATATGATGCCCCAGCGGCTTCATGTCACACATAGATGCTGAATATAATGCCAGCATGCTGTATACGGTACCAAGCAAAATTAGATTTTCAATATGTAACTTTATTCTTACTTTCTGTTTACATCAATTACTTGCTGATATTGAAAATAGAAAACACAACAAGGCGTAAGAAGATCATGAAACTCATTGAGCAACTCGAACAGATATTAAAACGCAATCAGTTCTCGCCCGATTGAGACGAGCAAATGAAAAATATCAATGTCTGGGAAACAATAAATTACCCGGTCATTCAGAGTAAGTTCATTCCCCCTGCATCGTATCAATTCGTACGCCTAAAATCGATCGAAGTTAGCTGACTTCCTCCATTGAGTTGTAAACGTCAGTGACATAGAGCTGGGCCAGTTTTCCTTGATGAAACAACAGGAATACATTTGGAGCTACTACATAGGCGGTATGATTATCTGGTGGCCCCTCTTTAAAGTTAAGCAGAAGAGTGGGAATGGGAGGATCACCGTGCATGATGGCGTGCATCGGAGGCATTTTGATTAACTCCGGGGTTTAAATCAGCAATAATTTCGACGGCATCATATAACTGGATTTGGACAATATATTCATTTTTGAAATAAACATAGTGTCGAATGCCATGCATTTCCTCTGCACTCAGGTTAATTGCTAGCAAAATGGAGTGCTTGAGTTGTTGTACGAAAATGATGAGTTTCGTGAACAAAATTGAGCGGTCGGACTGACATGGATCAACTTCAGATCAAATCGCAGTGACGTGAAACTGTTTAACGGTGATTTAATGCTTGATTCAGAAATGGTATGAGTAAATGGGACTTTCAGCAAATTTAAGTAATGAATTTCGCTGAGGGATCCCTTCTACTTTCTATCCGCCTCACGGAATTGCCACTGATAGGCAACCCGACCACCAGCGCCAGTTAGTTTGATGTGGGATAGTATCACCTTGCCCTTACCAGCTGATGGATCGATCCGGACGGCGAGAACAGCATTCTTGGCAGTGAATTCGATCGCGTAGGTATGAGATTTGCCATCGTGATGAACGTTGAAGAGCTTACTTCGATCGCGGTGGAAGGCTGGGACGACCCCCTTCTCAGACCAGTATATTTGGCCCTTCCCAGAAGAGTTTGAAATCAACTTGAAGTGCAGCGTGAGCGTTTCTTTCGACACCTCTTCAGGAAGAACGTAACTCGCATGTGGATCTTTGCCAGAACTGGTAAACACCATGGAACCATCCTCGATCGAAAGCTGACATGTGCCAGAAGGTTGCCAACCGGCAACGGGTTTGCTTCGCTTTCGAGGAGATTGTTTTTGATTTTTTCTGCTCCTCTTCAAGGCCGCTATACCTTCGAGTTTGGGGCGATACTTCGACACATCGAATTTGGGATTGGGTTTTGGCTGGACTGCTTTGGTGTCGAGTAGGAACTTGTCAATCAGTGCGTCCATTTCATGGACTCGCTTGGGAAATTTCTCGGAGATATCTTTTGTTTCTTCAAGATCGTCCTTCAGGTTGAACAACTTCCAGCGATGCCGACATTCTTTGCCTCCATAGAAGATACGGATGAGCTTCCAGTCACCCTGATGAACCGAAACCGACGGAGGCAGCCAATCGGGCACGTTCGGGCTGTGGGGGAAGTACGTGAAGATGGCGTTGCGATTCAAGGACTTGCCTTTGAGTGCGGGCAGAATGCTTATGCCGTCGAACTTCTGTCTACGCTGTGGTTTGATCTCTAGCATATCGAGAAGTGTTGGATAGAAGTCGCTACTCTGGATGATTTCCGTGCTGCTTGAGCCTGCTTGCACAATCTTGGGATAAGCCACAATAGCAGGTCCTCGGATTCCCCCCTCATACATAGTCGCTTTGCCGCCGCGTAGCGGTGAGTTGCTCGTTGCCGTCGTGCCATCAACTTCGTTATACATATTCCCACCGTTGTCAGAGGCAAACACGATGATCGTGTTGTCCGCAATTTTCAGACGGTCCAGGGTATCGAGCAGCGATCCCACAGCATCGTCCATACTCTCGATCATGGCTGCGTACGTAGGACTGCGTTGCGGATTTTTGGGATCGACTTTCTTCCGGTATTCATCAATTAACTTCTTCTTGGCATCGAAAGGAGCGTGAACACTGAACATCCAGTAATTGAGAAAGAAGGGCTTGTTCTGGTTATTCTCCATAAAGGCCACCGCTTCTTTTGCCATGCGATCCTCGATATGTTCGCTCGGCGTTTGCGGGTCGAAGTCGGGAAACTTCCAAGGTGCAACGTAACTACCAGCTGGTCCGGGACCAGGCCAGTTTGGTACATCGACCTGGAACCCATGTTCCAAGGGAGAATACGGTTTGGAACCAAGATGCCATTTACCAAAATGACCAGTGGCGTACCCGTTGTCTCGGAACATCTCAGCCAGAGTGTAATATCTGGTGTCTAATCTCGTGGCTGAGTTGGGCAGGATGGCTTTTTTATTTGGTGGGGCCTTCTGTCCCAGAGTGGCTTTCAGAAGTACTTTCGGAAGATGGCATCCTGGTGAAGTAATGCCGATTCGAGCCGGGCTGAGCCCCGTAAGGACACTCGCACGAGTTGGTGAACAAAGTGGACTGCAAGCATAGGCTCGCGAGAACGTCATACCGCGAGCAGCGAGCCGTTCGATGTTAGGTGTCTTGTAGAAATTGGTTTTGCCAAACAGGGTTGTGTCGCTCCAACCGAGATCGTCTGCCAGAATGAGTATGACGTTTGGCTTTGATGGTCTGGGGGCAGCAACTGCACATGACAAGCCAGAAAGGATTGTCATTGACAAAATCAGATAGCGTAAACAAAAGAAGATTGTCATGACGTCCCTGTTAATTGATTGTGGAATTAAAATGGTAAAGAAAAAACGTTGTATAAGAGATGCCGGCGCTCATACTGATTCTATTGCACCTAGTTGGACCAGGAGTACGATCTGTTTCATAGTTCAGTCCTGAGATGCCTCATGAATGACTCCTGTTAGAATGCTCAGACATTAATTTTATCAATGACTGTTCTGTTTGTCTGCTGAATCGGGAATGGATTCCCGAATACGTTGGTTTTCGCGAATGGCTGTTGAAACACTCGACACATACCGCAAGATGCTCTAACTGAATACGTTTATGCCGTAAGCGAATTCTAAACACTTGCTTCCTGTCAATGGCAGAGATGAAAAAAGGGGTCAGGTCCATTATTGTTACTTTATAGACTACGCTAAAATTTCTTTTTTTATTCTGGTATGGAGTGCCATTCTGATCTGGTTTTTTGAAAGCCAATGAACTCTTCTACCGCTTTTCACGTCAATTCCCAAATGGGGTCTGACCCCTTATCCCCCTTGCGAACGCAACCCACTGCGAGCGAATTTGGTCAAACGTGCTGAGGAATGGGAGTACGGCTCCGCCTGGGCACGACAACAAAAGGGAGATAGCCCTGCGTGGCTGGCAAAACTCAAAAATCCACCGCTACCACGCCAATGGCGATCACTGGTCAACAAACCACAAACGGACGCCAAACTGACTACCGTCAGAAAATGCATCACTCGCGGCACACCCTTCGGCGATGACAAATGGACCAGCAACACAGCCATACGATTATCCCTCGAAAGCACAACACGCCCCCGAGGAAGACCCAGAAAAGAGACCTGACCCCTTTTAATCAGCTTTTAATCAGCAATTCAAAATAATATCGCGTGATTGAGGCCATCCATTAATGAAAAGTGTATGGGTAACGGTTACTACCGGACACTATGGCAGTTTAAGAACTATGTCTTAATAGACAGAGGCACGCATACTTTGCCAAAACTTCGCATTTCTTCTTTATCGCTTTTATCCTGAATCCACCCTGAACGCCATTGAGTAGACCGTAATGATCTTGTGGTGCGACTTAATGTTATAGGTCATAAACAATCCGAAGTGATAAAATTATCAGGTTGCGCAAAGATTTCCTTTAATTAGGAAATGGTTCATATAAATGATTTTTCTTTTTTATTTCATTATTTTACCTCCAACTAATTTCACCTGTACAACGAAAACAATCCGATCTTTTTGATCAGGTAGATAACATTCAGTCTCCTATGAACTAACTTTCAAAAAAACTATTTAGTCAAATAGCTAAGGAGGGCCATAAAATGCGTAGTAGTAGTAGAAACATTTTAATATTAGGACTTATTATTCTAACGTCTGGGTGTATGCCTGGTGTGAAGGTAAAAAAAAATCCAACTGATCGGGATACTGGAATTCGATATTACCGACCAAAGCCCTATTTGTTGATTACTCCATCCAGTGTAAAAAAAACTTTGGGTACAGGTCCAACACAAACATCTGAAACTTCCCCTTCTGATCAATTTGTTGAAATGAAATTAGATTATCTCCCTGATTTTAGTGAAGAATATTCAATAAATGTAAAAACTGGATTTGGCACAGCAGATGTTCAAATAAAGCTAGAAGATGGCTGGAATCTAACTTCAATCAATCAGAATCTGGACTCAAAAACGAATGAAAACATAAGTGCTGCAGCAGATTTGGTAACCGCATTCGGTAACGTTGCTAAACCAACAAGTCTAAATAGTTCAGTTCGAGGAAAGGAAAAATGGGTTGTGAAAGCTACAAATGTACCATTGGGCTATTATGAGTCTGTCATTGGTCCAGATCCTTACTGTAGTAATAAAAAGCGACTTTATGGATGGCGGTACGTAGGATTTGCACCATTTAATTATTGCCCAACTGATATCTGTGGTTCTAAAGAAGTTTACTGTAACGATGGAAGAGCCGCTATTTATGGCCTTACCTTCAATGACGGAGTCATGGTATTTAGTCCTCTCGGTTTGATTTCTTATGAATCAGGATCAGAGATGACACTAGTGCCATTTGGAGATATTGATGACACTGTAAGAATACCCCAAAGTCAGAAAGAAGAACTTCAATCTAAAATCAAGAAAAAAATATTAGAAAGCATTTCAGACCTTGAATTAGGCGATAAGCTTAATGTCAACGTTGAGCTTGATCAGGGAAACATAACCAAAGTAACACTATCTCCAGGCAATTTGCATGACTACTCATTTATAGCCGACTCAATGGGTAAGGCTATCGCGAGTGTAAAAGAAAATGTGGAAGAAGCAGTAGGGTTCACAGGTGAAGTCGATGTCGTAAAACCTATGGATCCTGCCTCTTTCCGTTTGCAATCTATAGGTTTTGAATAAAATTAAGAATTTCGGGGCCAAACAATAAAATATATTGACATAAGTAGTTATTGTTTGTTCTTCTGTATATTTGGATATAGCCGTAATACAATTCTGTATTACGGCTTTTTTATTCATATTGTTTGTGAAGTGGGGCTCCAAAATTATGCCAAGTTTGACCCAATCAGAATACCAGTATGCTCTCGAGTATTTACGTAATGACCCCAAAATTAAAAGTGATCCTAATATAGTTGATGTTGGGATTGGCTCTGGTTTACGTCAATTCTTACGGCAAGATTCCTCTCGAGAACTCTGTATTTGTTTCTATGTAAAGAAAAAACAAAACTCAAAATCAAAAAAAAGTTTTCAAATTAAAAAAAGTAAGACGATTTCAGTTCCGTTAAACAAATCTGGATCAATGAACTTGTCACTTCCATGTGATGTGGTTGAAGTAAATACGGTAAAGCCTAGTGGTCGATTCATTTCAGAAAATGGAAATATTAAAGTAACTACAGGTAGTGTTATAAAATGGGAAGAAAACCGTAGTTCAGGTACTACCGAGAACTGGGGAGTGATAACAGTAGCTCATGGATTAAAAAACTTAGCTAATAATCAAGATGTTGAAATTTTGGCAAGTTCACAACCTGGCTCGGGTACTGAGGCATTTGAAGGTACTGTCATCGTTCAATCCGATGATGATGAAAATATTGGTGGGAATCATTTGATTGATGCAGCTATTATAGATATATCTGTTGAAAATATTAGAGCAAATGGACTTCATGAACCTAGGTTAAATTTACCCTTCGTTGAAGAGATAGTCCCACTTTCTAATTTAAGAAATTTGGATGATAAAAAAGGTGACAGTCATCCTGATGGTCAAAGCTTTGCATTCACACTAGGAGCTTATTTAGGGGACTCAAGTATAATTTCCGACTTAGGTACTTTAGCTGATTTATTCCATGCTTCATCACACCTCGATAGAGGTTTTGAAGAAGGACGTTCAGGTTCTATTTGGAGAATAGACAATCGCCCAGCGTTCATGCAAATTGGAGCTGACTCTGCTACTTTTAATGAAGGATACGGACAAAGTTTAGAGACAATATTCAATTGGTGCAATTTTGCATTGAGAAGAATACGAAGAACTTTTGTAAATGGATCCTTGAAATACGTAAGGTCTTTTTGAGTAATAAAAGTTATTGGAAGCGACGACGAAAAAAGCGTCTGGGAAATACCTGCCGATTACTTGGGCACTTGCCGTTTTGATGCCTTGGTAACAGCCGTTACCTGGTTATTATTCGTTTGGGAGATCACTAGCTGATGTCTGGGTAACTCTTATTACCTGGTCACTCTTTTAAAGTGTGTCTGTTAAACAGTGGGTTTTTGAAATTCCAGAATAGGTATGAGTTGATGCGACCGAAGATCTGCTAACGTCTAGCTTAACCGGGCGGCGAGGTTACGTGTTGATTTCAGATACCGCCGGATTCGTCGCTCCGGTTCACGCTATTGTTAGCTCATACTCTCGAACCTTACAAATGGCGTTTGACGAATCCACCCATTCGTCCGTTGTACTCGATCGGATACTTCTCGGAGTCGACGTCTCCTAGCAACGACCACTTTGCATTGACCATTCGGCTTGTCCAGACGTTGTCATAGACCCAGGCAGTCCACCCCAAGTTGTGCCTATCTACGTAATCGATTAGCTCCTTCCCAAACTCGTCGGCTGTGCCATGTACGACCCGCCCCGCGCCCTGCTCAAAGCCCCACTCTGATACGAATACTGGGACTCGGTCTACGATTGGATCGAGAACGTTGGCGATTCGACGTCCAGGGTCGTGGCCGGGGTATGTGTGCGTAACATATGCTATCGAAGGTGGGTCGTTTTCCGGATCCAGTACTGGATCAGTCGCAGCCCCTGCCATTTCCAGACAGTAATTTGGACCACCCACGAGAATCAGGTTTTGCGGAGCATGCCGCCGTATCAGGTTGACAATTGGCTGGGCCATTTCATTCTTCCATGTTGCCCAGTCATACGGACCTTCCCAGGGATCGGTAGATCGTGGTTGCACCGGTTCGTTGTAGATGTCAAAGATTACGTTGGAGTATTCTCTGAACTTCGGCGCAATGAAGCTCCAGAATTCGAAGGCTTGATCCTTTTTGTCCAGGTACCCAAAGGAAGGTTTGTCATCGATTAAAGGTTCGCCATCGACGTAGTGCATGTCAATAATTGCATAGAGTCCAATGTCCGCGCAGTAGTCAACAAGGGGCTTGAGATAACGGTGAAAGTATGTGTCCTGTTGATGCAGGAATCCATATCCGTAGCCATAGAAGTCTTCCGGTATCACGGGGATCCGTACCACCTTGCATCCCAGATCAAAGAAGATTCGATCGGCAACGTCAAGCAGACTGACTCGGTGCCGATCCCTGTAAATAGCTTCTGGATCGGCGATATTAACGCCCTTTAACACGACTTCGTTGCCGCTTAAATCAACAATTCGCGAATTCCTAGTTCGAAGCCGAGGTAGCTCTACCATTTGTTCATCCTAGATAGCTAACTGGTTGTTAACCTGCACGGTCTTGCTCTGATATGATGTTCCAGCGACTTCACATAACATATGAATCCTGCCTATAATATCAGAATACATGTGTATAATAACAGGGGAAATTTGATTTTCAATATGAAACTTTATTATTATTTCTGTTTACAATCAGTTACTTGCTGATATTGAAAATAGAAAACACAACAAGGCGTAAGAAGATCATGAAACTCATTGAGCAACTCGAACAGATATTAAAACGCAATCAGTTCTCGCCCGATTGAGACGAGCAAATGAAAAATTTCAAGACCGGGTAACAGCTGTTACCGAGACATCAGAAAACAGCAAGTGTCTGGTAATGGTCCCTTCTTGTTGCGAACCACATTCCTGCCGAACGTCACCGTTCACCGGGCCGCGGCAAACGACGTTGATTTCAGCACCCGCGCGGCCCGCGGCTCCGTGTGCAACGGATTGTTACGCGTTTTCTTTGCGTTCCAAAACGCGCTCCTGCTGATCAGTGATTTCGGACGCAAGGTTCTGTAAATCCGGGAACAGCTTGGATTGCGAAACACCGGCCAGTCGAAGTTGCCATTCAAGCTTCGACTTTGCTGCTTGGGGGATTCTGTATTTTTGCAGAAAGCGTTGACTGTCCGCCAGTTGTTCAAGCGGAGTGCGATCGGCGTGGATCGTGAAAACGCCCTGTTGAATGAGCATCCGCAGATCGACCTCGTCATACAGCGTTGCGATAATTCCTTTGTCAGTTCCGCTTGCCCCGAAAGCTGGACGCATCAACGGCTTCAGTTCCGGATTCGAAAGTGCCGGAATATGCGGTAAGTCAAACGCCTGATTCAGCAGTACGGGCGATAAAGCCCAAATGGCGGCGTCGGTTTCGCGTTTGCTGTTGTGAACGGCAAAATACGCTGCAACGAGAATCGACTCCGTCCAGTCGAGTAGACGTGTTGGCACTCCGTAATGCTGCATAAGGCACAACCAAGCCGCCTGATCGTTGGAGTCGGGGCATCGGGGGTGACGTGACAAAGCACGGCGGCGAAAGTTCATGACCAGAGCGGATTCATAGCCAGTATTCGGGAACTTGCGGTGAACGGTTGGGCGCAGATCCCATGATGCGCTGTTATCCGCGTGCCCCCGAAACCACACGACGTATGTAAATGCCTTTGATGCGATTTCCGCACACTCGAACAGGTCACCAATTGAGTGAATCTCGCGAGTGATTGGAAACTCCGCGGACATACGAGTCAGCACCTTTAACGCATAACTTGTTATTAACCTGCACGGCCTTGTTCTGATATGACACTGATATGGAACAAATACGCGCAAAATAAACGGTTTTTGTTCTGATATGATGCCCCAGGGGCATCATATCACACATAGATGCTGGATATGAAGCCAACATGCTGTATATGATACCTCAGGGAATTCGCTTTACAAGTTATAAATTCATTTACATTAGACAGTTATAGTCAGTAGCTGCTGAGATGAAAAAACAGAAACGCAACAAGGTACGAAAATAACTTGAATCTCATTGAGCAACTAAAACAGATAACGTTCGTTTTCGCGAGTGGTTGTTGAAACACTTGACACACACCGCAAGATGCTCAAACTGAATCCGTTCTTGCCGTAAGCGAATTCAAAACACTTGTTTCCTGTCGATGGCAATGAAAACCGTACACATCCAGGACATCGTTAGCAACACGGAGAACGAGTGGGCAAAAGACACACGTCGGGGAAGAGGACTACCGGGACTGTGAAAAATCGTTGGCAGTATTTTCCAGCAGTAAACTGGCAGAATCAGTTTTGGTTATCTGACTTCCTTTCTAAAAGTTAAAATGATGGGTGGTGACCAATAGTTTCCCGATCATTATTGATGAGCTCATCCGCATAATTATATCAAGACATCCTGGCCATTTTGCTCCCTGTTCTTACAACACCGCTGCCCGATTTTCATCTGCTAGCTGTCGGGTGATATCGGTTAGAATCTTTTCGGGCGGGGGTTGTATCGGCTGTGTGCGAGTGTTCGTGCTTGCTACTTGATGGATTTTAGTTGATTGTCAGGGAGGGAGGTTCTGTAATGTGGTGTTTGATGTGCATGTTGTGGCGTTTGTTTTCTGGTTGGTGGACGGTTTGTGGTTTGAGTTTTGGTAACCATTGCAAACGGGGCGAGGTGGGCGAGTTTCTTATTTGCGCAGTTTTGTCTGAGAGTTGGTTCATTCGTGACCGATTGAGATCAGATTTTGTCGCTGATAAGGTCAGTTTGGGTACAAAAAGCAGTGAAGATTGGGAATCGGTTTTAGTGTCGCCGGTGGAATTCTTGCTGAAACCAGTGGGTTTTATCGTACTCAGATCCGCAGGCGCAGAAACATTCAGTATTGAGAAAACGGTTTTCGCGCCAAAATGGGGTCGCTCGACGGTGGCTGTGTGATTAATCGCATGTTTCCTCACTTTCGGAAAATCAATAAACCCTCTCAAATCTCTTAAGATTTGGCCATCTTTTTTGATCTCACGGAGCCAGTTTACGTTCTCAATAGTAATCATTTCACCGTTTTTTAGCTTAAACAATGCGAAATCACTGAGATCGACCACTTTACAACTCAGAGCCATAGATGAGTACAGTAAGTCTAAATACGATTATGATACTAATTAACCCTGGAGTCGTTACTCACTCAGAGCACGATTCATTGAGAGGGTCAAACATCCTGGTTGTTAAAAACATTGAGAACTTTGAACATCCATATCGCCAGTAGCGAGAACTTTGATCGCTTCACGATCAACGGCTCAGCAGAGCAATGGCTGACGATTCATTGCAGAAGCCGACACTAATTTGAAGAGAGGACCAGATATGAAAGAGTATGATCCAAAGGCCAAAAATCTTTTGATCAAATTTGGAATCACCGGGCTTTTTCTGGCAGGGTTATTTCTGGTAGTGAGTGGTTACGTTGTGTATTCGCAATTTCGAATCGACGTACCCGCAAAACACTTTGCCGTTTTAACGAGAAAGACCGGAATTGATCTCACGAATGATCAGGAAATCTCACCAGACCCCAACTTGAAGGAAGCGATTCACAAAGGTTTGCAGCGTGAAGTGTTGCCGGAAGGACGTTACTTTTACAACTGCTACAACTGGGACTGGGAAATTTATCCCATGGTCGAAATTCCGGCTGACTCAATGGGAGTTCGAATTCGCATGTACGGCGAAGATCTGCCGCCTGGCGACTTCATGTCAACAAGTGAAAAGCACAAAGGCATCATCGAAGAAGTGCTCAAACCGGGTCGCTATGCGATTAATGCTATTGTGATCGACAGAGAAACAAAGGAAACGATTGGCAGACCTCGAAGCAAAAGCGATTACATCGAGATCATCGAACTTTGGAAACCGAAGGTAATTCCGGCTGGATACAAAGGCATTGTCACAAATCTTGCAGGCCCCATGCCGGAAGAACCCAATCAACTACTCGTCGCCGCCAATCATCGGGGACCACAAGAAGCGACATTGGATGAAGGTACCTATTACCTGAATCCCTATACGATTCGTATCAATGCGATCGACACACGGTCTCTCAGATTTGACTTGTCTGAGGGGGGCGACATGATGTTTCCCAGTAAGGATGGATTTCCGATTACCCTCGATGGTGTGATTGAATTTCGGGTGATTCCTGATACCGCCGCTCAAACTTATGTAACCTACAACGATGTTTCCAATGATAAGGTTGGCTCAACGGCCATCGCCGAGGAAATCATCAATAAAGTCATCATGCCTAACGCGCGTGCGTTTTGTCGTCTACGAGGTTCCAATACGAGTGCCCGTGAATTTATTGGCGGAGAAACCCGTGCCGCGTTCCAGGAGGAGTTTCAGAGAAAGATCACGGAAACTTGCAAAGAGCAAGGAATCGAAATTGTGCAGGCTTTGATCACGACGATCACACCTCCCGAAGCCATCGCGGGGCCATTACGAGATCGAGAAATCGCTGTTCAAAAGAAAGGTCAATACAAACAGGAAACACTACAGAAAGAACAGGAAGCTGTACTGGCCACCGAGACCGCTTTGATTGAACAGAAAAAAGATCTTGTGACGGCGGACCGTGAGATCGTCAAGAAGATCACACTGGCTAAGCAGGAACAGGGAGTGGCTCTGGAACAAGCAGAGCGAGATAAAGAAGTGGCTCAAGAGGAACTCGAAGCCGCCAAAGACCAGGCTCTGGCGATTCTTGCCAAAGCACGTGCTGAAGCAGCGGTGATCGGGTTTGAGAATGTTGCAGACGCAGCGGGTTGGAAACGGTCTGTGGATGCATTTGGAGGTGATGGCTCAGGATTTGGTCGTTACGTTCTTTATCAGAAGCTTGCTCCTGGCTTCCGAAAGATCATGACGAACACAGCAGACTCTCCATTGATGAGAGTGTTTGACAATTTTGTGGATGAGACACGGGATGCGCCGCGCCCTGTCACCCCGGTATTGTCAGATAACTAAACGCGTCTGTTGGCAAGATAAAACAACTCTCACAAGGAGAAGACTCATGAAAAAAATATTAACCACTATTACCTCGATTTTAATATTGTTGCTAGTGCTACTTGGACTCGGATTTCACTGGACCATTGATCGCATTTATGTTGAAGAAGGACAAAGCCTTCAGCTTCGTTACAAAGGGCCTCTCATCTTCGGAACTCGAAAAAAAGCCGAAGCCGGGATGTGGGCGCAAGATGGTGAGATGGGAGTACAAGCCGAACTACGTGGTCCCGGACGACACTTCTACTGTCCGATCTGGTGGGAACGCAAAATTGTGGATGACATCGTCATTAAACCCGGCGAGATTGGAGAGGTGACTTGCAAACTCGGAAAAAACCTGGAGGGGGCCAACTTCCTCGTAGAAGGTGATATTGGAACGACCAAGCACAAGGGTGTGCTCCGCAAGGTACTTCATCCCGGTCGATACAGAATCAATCCTTACGGCTACACAGTTGAAGTCAAAAAGCGTGTCGATTTTACATCCGGCCAAACAAATAAAGTCGCAGGTTGGGTCGAAATTCCGACAGGCTATGTAGGCGTTGTCACACAGTTGTCAGAAAATCCGACAACGGGTACGAAAAAGGGTGTTCAGAAAAACGTACTGCCGCCTGGAAATTATCCGATCAATGGACGTGAACGACAAATCGACATTGTGGAAATTGGTTATCGTCACAGTACAATTCAGGTTGAAGTCAAACATGACGCGAATGGAAATATCGTCGTCGACGAAAATGGTGAACCACAGATTTCCGATATGAACAGCGGAATCGCATTTCCAAGTGCTGACGGTTTCCCTATGCACATCGACTTCACGGGGATCTGGGGGTTGATGCCTGATCAAGCACCACACGCTGTCAGAACTTTTGGTAATGTTGATCAGGTCGAAAAGAAAGTGGTGTTGCCTCAGATCGAATCGATCTGCCGAAACAATGGTTCGGAATACAAGGCCGTGCAGTTACTGGTGGGTAGCGACCGTGAGGTTTACCAGCGAACGTGCCTGGAACAATTCCATAGTGTGCTGGACGACAAAGCAATTACGCTACTGTATGGGTTGGTACGTCATGTTTACGTGCCCAAACAGGTACGTGAACCTATTCAGTTGGCTTTTATTGCAGATGAGCTAACACTGACACGTGAAGAAGAACAGACTACTGCGAAAGAAGAAGCCAAACTGCGTGAAGCAGAAACCAAAGTAGAACTGGCAACCGACACAGTAGACGCGGACACTGCAAAACAAGTCGAAGAAGCAAAGGCAGGAGGTGAGCGAGAAGCAGCAAAGATTCGTGCTGAAACAGAGAAACTAGTCGCGGCAATTGACAAAGAAACCGAAGAGTTGAAAGCACAGGCTGTCACCATTTTGGGAGAAGCCACAAACAACGGTAAAAAAATGGTTGAAGAAGCGAAAGCGGACCGATTTAAATTAGCCGTTGAGGCCTTCGGATCACCCAAAGCCTACAACGACTGGTTCTTTGCCACCAATCTGCCGGAAAACGTGGAACTCAACTTCCTGTATGCAGGCGAAGGAACGCTCTGGACCGATATGAATTCAGCAAATGCGGGATTCGGTATCAGAGCAACCGTCCCGCTGAAATCAGGATCTACTGAAAAACAACGAACTCGATCTTTACCCAAACAGAGGGGACCCATCAAACCTGTGAATCGATTGTCTACAGCCAAAAAGGCGCGATAGCTCTCTCTGCATTGTGATACGTCTTATCATTGGATATGCTCATACTTTGGGAGGCACAAATACATAATTGGTATTGTGCCTCCCCGAGTCATTTGATGATGGTCGAGTTAATCTCTAAGCAAGTAGAAAATCGTATGACGACTTGCGCATTGAAATGTCGTCAGGCACTGTGTATTGGAGGCACCTTTATTGGCTCATGGCGATCACTTAAGTAACGGACAGCGTAAACGCGCCTTCTTCTCGATGTTAATCATGGTTCCTCTGGCTGGGGCTGCGACTGACATCTACGTTCCTTCTCTGCCAGCCATGGCGCATGCTTTCGATGCTTCTCGATTCTCAATTCAATGCACTCTACTGATCTTCATGGCATTTTATGGACTTGGCCAGATTATCGCCGGGCCACTGACCGATACTTTCGGTCGCAGAATCCCAACACTCCTTTGCACAATTGTTTTTGTACTTGCCTCTGTCGGTATCGCCTTGTCTCCCCCGCTGTGGGCGGTGATCGTATTACGAGCGGTACAAGGGCTCTTTGGAGCGACCTCTGCAGTTGCAGCGCGGGCCATTGTGGCGGACTGTTACGATGGTTCAGGACGGACGAAAGCCGCCAACTGGATGACGATCGCCTGGGCGACAGGGCCGATTCTCTCCCCCGCACTGGGTGGTTATCTCCAGGTCTGGTTCGGCTGGACGGCGTCCTTCTGGTTCCTGTCCGGATGGGGAACAATCGTCGTGCTTGTTTCGTTATTCATCTTACCTGAGACACGGGTCAACAATTCGAATACTCAGTTCTTCGAAGCATTCAAACTCTATAAGCAAATGGCCACGGACCGTGTCTACCTTCCGACCGCACTGGGTATGGCCTGTTTAATTTCGGTGATGTTCGGCTTCGAGGCAATGGGGCCTTTTTACATCCAAACCGATCTGAAACATAATCCTATCTTCTACGGTCATTTGCAGTTGATCCTCGGATGCCTATGGCTGGCAGGCAACTTCTTCAACCGCTTTGTGAGTGCGCACATTAAGGTGATCCGAATCATCACCGCTGCTGCCGGGATTTCATTACTGGTCAGTCTACTCATGCTCGTGCTTGATCTCTCGGGGGTGTTTAGCGTGATGGCGATAGTGGTCCCTGCTGGGATCGTTTATTTCCTGATGGCCATGATCTGGCCGAACGGATATTCTTTATGCCTGGGTCGATTTCCAGATGCAGGCGGCTGTGCGAATGCACTGGTTAGTGGGCTATTCATTATTGTCAGCGCATTCTTTACTGCAATTGCTTCGTTTATGCATTCGCTGACTGCCTGGCCAATGTGGTCATTGTATGTCCTCGTTTGTACCGCCACGCTCATTTGCTTTCGTGGATTCCTCAAACAAGAATTCAATTATAAGGTGCGTTGAATAATCTCTTCAGTGATAGAAAATAAAAAGGCTCTGTTCCTGGAAACAGAGCCTTAACATTCTCAAGTCGAAATCACACTAGGGTATGAATAGACTTATCGACGGCCACGATGACCTCGATGTCCATGGTGCCAATGACCACGGTTTCCATAACCTCGGTATCCCCAGTTACCACCACGGTATCCATTAAAGTAGCGACTCCCACCATAGTAACCTCTACCACCACTATAAATACCAAAGCCGAATGAAGGGCTACGATAAAAATAGTTGGAACGGTAAGAGGGATAGTAATTATAAAAACCACCATACCCACCAAAACCGTAGCCTGAGTAACATCCCCCAGCCTGAGCTTCTTGAGCGGGAGTCAACAACAGCGCGCCCCCCATCACAAGCCCCATGCAAAGTGCCAGCTTCAATGCTTTTGATTTTCGAGGAGTTGACTGCACCTGGCCAACTGTGTTTGTTTTGTTTCGCATCGTTTCTCTCCTTGGAAAAAGAACCAAAAATGAGTGCAGCAGAATTTCTGAAACGTCTCCCCTTTATTGCCTCACACTCGATCGCAACGCAGTAGAGAGCTCTCAGGTTTACCTTCTCTCTCAGCTTGCTGTATTCAAAATATCGCGATCAGCGTGCCGAAGACTCGAATTTGCATTCTCAAATCTTTAAACTATTTATTGATATACACTTAAGCAATGCATGCTGTTCCTCTATCGAAAAGTGAAACCCTAAAAACCGTCTCGATATCGCATCCTTGAGTATCAAAATGACGGCAGGTTGAGAGGAGAGTTAGGCAGGAACTGCCGAAGCGATCGAGATAAAAAAACAAGCCTCTCATTCAAATGATCGGGCCGAACCAAATGAATGAGAGACTTGAAAAACGTGCCAGATTGAACCTGAAAACAGGAACCGGCCCGACAAGATCAGTTAAGTCCTGATCGTGGCGGATCTATTAAAAACATGGATCACCATCCATAGTAGTAACCAAATCCAGGTGAGTAAAAACGTGCCCCGCTTCCACGGTAATAGTAGTTGTTATACCGTCGTTGATAGCGATTAATATTATTATTTAGCTGTCGATCAAAGCGTTGTACATCACGAGATGCTTGACGGAAGTTGCGTTCGAGCTGACGGGACTGCCTTCGAATTTGCTTCCAAACTGGTGGCCTGGCCTCGCTCGATTCAATAGCACCCACAAATAACACACTAGACGCCAGCATGGCGACGGTCAGTGCACGTTTCATTGGTCTTGTCTCCTTGAAAAGAACCTTGTTGATTGACTATATTTTTCCATTGAATAAAACCAACGGTGATCATCTTTCAACAATTTTATCAACAGGAGAGTTGCAAGAGCTGTGCCAGTTAGGAAGGATCTGATTTAATTACTATAAATCATTATTCAGATTAGATTTGGGATTAAATTAATTTTCGACATACAAAGACGTATTACAAACGACTGTTGTAAAAGTGAAAAAACTGTGGTCGAAAAGAAGACAGTTAAACGACAGGACTTTCCAATACCCCAATTTTTTCAATCTCAGCTTTCATCTGATCGCCGGGTTTAAGAAATTTATTTTTGGATGCCCCTACGCCACTGGGTGTGCCTGTGGAAATAATGTCCCCGGGTTCAAGATGGACAAAACTCGATATGAATTCGATGATTGCTGCGACCGGGAAAATCATTTCAGCTGTTGAGGCATCTTGTTCAACATTCCCATTCACAGAAAGACTCATTTTCAGAGTCTGGGGATCACGAATATCATCTGACGGTGTGATGCAAGGTCCCATGGGGCAAAATGTGTCGTGCCATTTCCCATGTTGCCAATCAAAGAAAGAATCTTTTTCACGCTCGGTTCGATTCGGATTCGGTCGAAATTTTCGGTCAGAAATGTCGTTGATGACAGTATAGCCGGCAACGTAATTGAGCGCTTCTGCTTCAGAAACACCTTTACATGCTTTCCCCATCACGATTCCCAACTCCAATTCCCAGTCTATATGATCGGGAGAGACTTCAGGAATTTTGACAGGCTGTCCTGGATGCGTCAGTGTGGTTAGTGGAGGTTTCATAAACACATAAGGAAAGGTTTTTTGTCTTTCTTCTGCTTTACCTCCTCCTTCTTCGATATGCTTGGAATAATTCCCGGCAAGAAGCAACAACTTAGAAGGAGCAGGAATGGGAACCAGTAACTGCACATCATCTGTCATGATAGAAATCGGAAACAGCTCCTCATCCATTGCCTGTTTCAGAACTTTTTCCAATCCCAATAACGTGTCTCGCTGGTCTCCTCCCGGCAGAAATGGAATGAGCCCGACTGACTCATCCAGCATCACTCCCGCCATTTCCGCAGCAGCACTCAAAGGAATGATATTCTCATCCTGATAGAAACCAAGTGCGACTTTATTTTCCGATTGAAATCGACATAAACGCATAACTTAAGGACTCCTGAATGGGGAAGATAATGGGAGTGAATTGCTTGTATCCTACCGATTAATTTATAGAAGACCAATTCAAGGGACCTATTATGATAGCTGCTTCTGGAATCTCTTTAAACTGATGTCGATGATTCCAATACAACATAAGCTGAGCCCTAATACATAAGGCAATAAATCAGCGATATCTGAGCCTCTTAATACAATTCCTCTGAGTATTTCCAGAAAATAGGTTACGGGAATGAAAAACGTAAACAGATAAATGGGTAAAGGCATCTGTGACCGCGGAAACATAAATCCCGACAATAGCACGGAAGGTAACATCACCAGAAAGGCAAACTGAATCGCCTGCAACTGTGTTCTGGCAATTGTCGATACCAACATTCCCAATCCAAGTCCACATACAAGGAATAAAAGAGACAACAGCAATAGTTCCCACAAACTGCCGTGAATCGGCACTCCGAAAAAGAAGACCATGACAGTTAAAACAACCAGAGTTTCCACAAACCCAATCAAAGCATACGGAGCCAGCTTTCCCAACAATAAACCGGATTTACTGACTGGTGTGACAAACAACTGCTCCAGAGTTCCTAATTCACGTTCTCTGACAATGGCAAACGAGGTTAAAAAAAGTGTGACGAGTTGTAAAATGATTCCCACTAATCCCGGTACAAAAAAATGTGAACTCTCAAGATCTGGGTTATATAAAAGACGAGGCCTAATCTCAATCGGAAGTGCTGCTTCGCCACGCGCATCACGAGAGGGAACCGCAGGCAGGGTGTCTGCGAAGTGTTTCGTCATATTTATTGAAAGATTCATTCCCAGTAAGTTCGATGCATTCAATGCCGTTGTGGCAACTTGAGAATCACTGCCATCAATCAAAACCTGGATAGAAACCTGCTCTCCCTTTAGCAGACGATCTGAATAGTCGGGAGGTATGATCACACCTACTTTGGCTCTGCCAGATTCAAACGCGTTATGAAATGTGTCTTGATCAAAGACGCGCTCGATAATCTGGAATGTGCGCGTATTGGCAAATGCATCTCTCAGTTCGCGTGAACTGGACCGACCGTCCAGATCATAAATGACCGTTGGAATATTTTCGATTTGTGTATCAATGGCAAAACCAAAAATAATCGTTTGTAGCACAGGTACGGCAAAAACAAAAAACAGAGTCGATGGTTCACGGCGGATATGAGTGAATTCTTTCACCAAAATGGCCCAGAACCCTGCCAAAATTCCTGATATGTTTTGAGAGGATTTTGTCTTCGTGCCCAAATCCTCAACAGGTAATTCTTCGACCATCGCTTCAGGTGCTGTCGAAAACGGGCTGTGACCCTCTGAAGTGTCGATTGACTGTTCAGAAACTCGATTATTCAATTCCTCAGCCCGACTCAAGGTTACAAACACATCTTCCAGTGACGGGGTAATAGGTCTGACTTGAACTGCTTCCTGTTGATCCGGAATACGAGAAATAAAATCCGCTTCGGATAACTGTTGACTAGCCAGCACATGAATGGTTTGACCGAACAATGTTGCATCCCGAACACCATCCATTTCGCGAAAAGTCGTCAGTTTCGTAGCCGGGTGTGCCGTTTCAATTTCCCACCGCGCTGTTCCTAGGGGAGTAACGCTGGGTAGCTGTTTGAGTTCGTCTGGTTTTCCGCAGACGATCAGACGTGCATCATATATGTATCCCACATCACTACAACGCTCCGCTTCATCCATATAGTGTGTGGTGACAAATAGTGTTACCCCCTGCCCCGCTAATTCAAAAAGCAAGTCCCATAAATCCCGTCGTGCTACAGGATCAATGCCAGCCGTGGGTTCGTCCAAAAAAACCACCTCAGGTTCGTGGATGAGAGCACATCCCAAGGCCAAACGCTGTTTCCAGCCTCCCGATAAGTTACCAGCCAGTTGATCAAGCCGATCTCCCAAAGAAGTCAACTCGATGATCTCTTGAAACCGCTGTGTTAATTTTTCAGAATCGAGACCATAGATCCGCCCATAGAATTCAATATTTTCCTGCACACTTAAATCTGAATACAGGCTGAACTTCTGAGACATGTAGCCAATATGGCGTTTGATCAATTCAGCATCGCGAGAAACATTGTAGCCTAACACATGCGCGGAGCCTTCCGTGGGTTCCAGAACTCCACACAACATGCGAATAATCGTCGACTTTCCACTACCGTTCGGTCCAAGCAAGCCGAAGATAGATCCGCGTTGTACTTCAAAACTCACATGATCAACGGCCCGAAGACTACCAAAATCACGCGTTAACTCATCAATCTGAATCACAGGACTCATGGTCTGGTGCCCTTCCGATCCAACCAGACATCAGCTGACATTCCAGGTCTGAGCAATTTGTCCTGATCTTTGATTCTGACTTTAATGCGAAAAACCTGTTTTGATCGTTCTTCGGGTGTCTGTACATTTCGGGGAACAAACTCTGCTTGACGAGACACAAAAGTCACTCGTCCTTGAAAGACCTGATTGGGATAACTGTCAATTGTGACATCCACTTCCTGGTCAACTTGTATCCAAATGATTCTCTGGAACATAACAACGCACCCATAAGTTGTTCCAATCCAAGATGGAGACAACGGGAACATTGCCTCTTACCAGATCTCCCGGTTGTAAAGTCACTGCTTCAATCGTTCCATCAAGGGGGGCAATGATTTTTAACTCCTGAATCTGCTCATCAATAATCTGTAAACCTGCTTCTGCCGCTTTGACGCTCGCCTCTGCCCGCTTGATATCTTCACGCCGGCTTCCATTTTTTAACAACTGCCAAGCCTCTTCTGCTTGTTTCAACTGGGCTTTTGCTTCGTCGATTTCTTCTTTCCGAGTCCCTTCTTTCAATAGATCTACCGTTTTCTGCTTTACTTCTTTTTTGGAAGCGGCAACTTGCAATTCCGTATTCGCGGTATCCATTTCATCGGTCGAGGCCGATTTTTTGGCAAATAAGGATTCGATCCTCAAATGTTTTGCTTTGGCAAGTCGGTACTCTGCATCCGCTAAATGCAGTTCCGCAATCGCAGATTCAATTTCCTGTGGCCTGGGTCCATTCACTAATAAAGTCAAACGTGCCTTTAACTGATCTACGCGCGCCCGAGCTTGAGCGACTTCTTCCACACGGAAGCCAGCCACTAATTTTTGATAATTTGCTTTGGCTTCTGACAAACTAGCGACCGCTTCGGCACGACGTTCTAACAAATCATACGGCTCTAGTTCAATCAGTAAGTCACCTTGTGCGACGGATTGCCCTTCTTCAATCAATACACGTTTTACACGTCCACCGACGCGTGAGCCAGGGCGTATGTCATCCGCCTCGATAAAGCCAGAGACTTTCAGGGGTTCGTCCCTGTTCTGGC
Organism: Gimesia aquarii; assembly: GCF_007748175.1. Taxonomy (NCBI): domain Bacteria; kingdom Pseudomonadati; phylum Planctomycetota; class Planctomycetia; order Planctomycetales; family Planctomycetaceae; genus Gimesia; species Gimesia aquarii. The sequence continues at coordinate 791,043 of NZ_CP037422.1, read as the reverse complement.
TATAAATGAGCGCAATAATGAGTGCAGCCGTCAGCAGAATGAGTCCCAAAATTTTATTCAAATCTTTCCCCTCATGATTGGTATCCAGTCTAACCGGCAAAACACCATTGATCTCAACTCATCTTACTTGAACAGGTGATAATACAGTAGTAAACCTATCCTTATCTAAGAACGTATCCTTCAAATTCTGGTTGACTCTGATTTTGTGACTCAGGCGAAACTCATGACCTGTTTCTGAGGTAAGAACTATCACAAGTTGTCTCTGAACGAACGAATGAGTGATAAAACCTCCATGTTTGATACCTTGCCCAAGAATCAGGCAACACTAAAGTCCGGTCCGAATTGTTTGATGACTCAAAAAAGAATTTTCTATTAACGGCTTGCAAGATCGATGGCCTTATCTCATTACTCTTACTCCAGATATGAAAAGTCAAAAGCATCACCTGGTCGTTGTCAGCATGATTTGGCACGTGATTCGCTTTATTAGAAATTACAATAATCATCAAACAGAAACATTCTCTTAAACAAGTATCCCTATAAACCGGGGCATTAAAAGTGTGTGCTCGATTCTGTTTGAGCAGCGTATTGTAAAAGTCAGTTTTAATAAGGAGCGATGGTGATTAGTTTCCCATCGAAGAAGAGAGGAATGAAAAGAGGATTTACACTCATCGAATTAATGGTCGTTATCGCAACACTTGCAGTATTGGTTGCTTTGTTGTTGCCAGACATCCAGACAGCGAAAGATGCTTCGCTTCAAGGACAAAAAAAGGAGGGACCTTATTGGGTCTATCGAGAATATGAATATGCAGGCGGCCCTGTCGTCTCTGAGATATCCGGCTCACATACACACTCATTGCAAGAGATTCTGGATATGTACGCCATCAACTTAAAAAAGCAACAGATGCAAGTTGCACGAGATTTACGTGCTGACGCCGAAACTGAAAAAGCTGGTTCCAGTAATTCTGACAGGGATACAGAGATTGAAAATAGTAATCTCTCAAAAGAAGAACAGATTAAAAGAGCCAAACGTGCGATGAAAAACTTCAAATATGACTTATCGCAAAATACGGCTTCCCTCGTTGCTCGAAGAAATCTAATGGAAGCAATCGAATCGCTGACTGAGGATTTGAAAAGACTTGAATCAGAGCCATAAAGCGGCTGAAATTGAAACGAATCTTCTTCAACCAGCTTCACCCAATTACAGGTGGCGCTTGGCTTAAACAGCTATGTGCCATCTGTTTTCGTAACTAAATCGGTTGCATTCCGAGTCCCGAACAAGTCTGTTTTTTGTAGATATTTCAATCTAAAAAAATGGAACATTTTTTGGTGATGTTGCTCTTGGCATAAAAATAAAGAGGCGTTATAAATCCACGCCTGTTGACTTTTGAATGAGTAAACCTCTCTCACTTCACACTTACTGATTCATCTGCTTAACAGGATATGCAATCGCATATTACTTCTCAAAAAACCTACCAAACCCATTACAATTGATTTTTTAAATGCCATTCATCTTTCCTTGAATCAGCTTAGCTTTTCAAGAGTGTGCATTTTCATGGACCGCCTCATCTCAATGAATGAGAAACCTGCCATGAATAATTGCGCGATTGGAAATGTGATTCTATTCAGAGAATGATAAAGGAGCACCAAAGATGCCCATCATCGTACGGGTATGCCTGCTTAGCGCAGCGTGTTTATTTACTCTCAGTCAGACGTCTTGCCATCGTGGACCCAGTGCCCAGGTTCGGCAAAGTATGTATCGCGCCCAACAGCTTTATAATCAAAATGCAGAATTGGCTATGCAACGAGATCAGTTCCAGCAGTCCGCAAACGCCCTGCAACACGAACGTGATCAACTGGCAATGCGCGCCCAGACGCTGGAATCCAATTTAAATATTGCCAACAAACGACTCGATAATTTGAATGTTGAACGCTCGGAAATGCAGCAGCGTTATGTGAGCTTGATGAAGAAAGCCAAAGGACAACCTAGTCCGCTGGATGGTGAAGCGACTCGTCGCTTCCAGGAATTGGCGGATAAATATCCTGACTTCGAATTCGATCCTCATACCGGCGTCAGCAAATTTCATTCAGATATTTTATTTGACTCTGGCAGTGATGTCATCAAATCTTCCGCTCAAGAAATTTTGACTCAGTTTGCTGCGATCATGAACGATGGTAATGCAAAGCGTTTAAATGTACTCGTTGTAGGTCATACGGACGACAAGGCGATCTCCAAAGCAAGCACTCAACGTCTGCATCGAACAAACTGGCATTTATCGACAAACCGAGCTAACTCTGTCGTGCTTTCACTCTCAAAATACGGAGTGAAACAAGACCGCATGGGTGCCGCAGGTTACAGCATGTTCCAACCAGTCGTACCGAATGAGAATAATTCTGCACGTCAGAAAAATCGTCGCGTTGAAATTTTCGTGCTTGCACCTGATGCTGTCGTGGCAGGCTGGGACCCTAACCCAACTCTCTTGAACTAGATCCTACCATCAGAATACTGATGTATCTCAAAGTTCGAAGTAGGTCTTAATTCCACTGAGTACACTGTCGACGGCAACGGAAGCCAGAATTAATCCACCAATCCGGCTGACAACGCTAGCACCCGAAGCACCAATCAGCTTTTGAATGGGACCAGCCAGCAAAAGTAAGAGCAATGTAATCAGCAAAACGACAAGCATCGTTATTGTAGCGGTTAACTGTTGCGCTAGATCAAAACGATGATTATCTGTGATGAGTACGATGGCCATCATCGCTCCCGGAGAGGCAATGGAGGGAATTGCCAGTGGGTAAACGGCTTTACTCTGATGCGAGTCCACTTTACTGGACTCCTCTATTTCCGCTTCAGGTTTACTTTCCCCGAAAATCATTGTTAGCGCAAAGAGAAACAACACCAAGCCCCCGGCAATTTGAAAAGCAGAGAGCGGGATTTCCAGTTCATCCAACAGAACCTGACCACCTACAGCAAACAGAATTAAGACAAGTCCGGCTGTGATGACTGCCCGCAATGCAATATTTCGCTGCGCTGCTTTGCTGTATCCAGCAGTGACAGCCATAAAAACGGGAATGGAACCGATGGGATCGATGACAGCCCAGAGGTAAATAAAATCCTTGAGAATGTCTTCCCATTGCATGCTCTGTCTCGGCTTTCGTTATTATTATAAACTAAAATCACTTCCCGGGATCATATAAGGGATTCGGTTTGGAAGGGATTGCCGCTTGAACCTGTTTTTGCCATTGATGAAGTGTCTTTGCTAATTCTTTCGCTTTATCAGGATGACTGTTACTCAGGTCCATCATTTCACTAATATCAAGGCGCGTATTATAGAGTTCCTGGTGCCCGTCTTCAAAGAACTCTAACAATTTCCAGTCTCCCTGACGAATGACCGAAACCGGTGTGGTACGAAAACGCTGCTGCATACCCTTATATTTTTGTAAATAGGCAGGAAAGTGCCAAAATAGAGAACGTGGTTTGAGTTTGCTTTGCGGCGCTTTTAACAAGGAAACCAGACTGACACCATCCAGTTGATACTTTTCAGGCTTTGAGGTTTCCGTTATTTCCAGGAAAGTCGGATAAAAATCGACATTAATCACGGGTTCATCACTGGAACTTCCCGCTTTGGTGACTCCCGGCCACTTGACTAACAGTGGAACGCGGATGCCTCCTTCATACAGCATTCCCTTCGAGCCGCGCAAAGGTTGCATGGTTGTAGCTGGCCCGTATCCGCCGTTATCAGACGTGAAAACGATGACCGTATTTTGAGCAAGCTTCAGCTCTTTCAGGGTTTTTAGAACCCGGCCAATGCTCTCATCCATACTTTTAATCATGGCGGCATACGTAGCATGTTGATGTAATTTCCCAGCCGGTTTTGCCTGGAAATGTTTGATGTTTTCCTGTTTTGCTTGCAGTGGAGTGTGAACGGCATAGTGTGTCAAATAAAGAAAGAAAGGAGAATCGGCATTTGATTTGATGAATGAGCAGGCTTCATCAGTCAGACGGTCCGTTAAATATTCACCCTTAGTGCCATTAGTCAGTTGAGGGTTTCGATAAGGACTGAAATAGCCTCCGCGCGGACTTCCCGATTGATTTCCCGCAATATTGGTTTGAAACCCCTGCGATCGTGGAGATTTCCCCAGATGCCATTTACCAATGCTGGCACAGCGATAACCTGCTTGTGAAAGGACATCGGCAATCGTAATAAACTGATCAGCCAAGACGGTGTTATTCGTTGCCGGTACTAACTTGCGATATTGATCATTGCCGCGTGCGGGATCGCCAACCGTATAGATTCCATGACGTGGTGTGTATTGTCCCGACATGAGACAAGCACGGCTCGGCGCACAATTAGGTGCCGCTGCATAAGCAGATGTAAATCGCATCGACTGTTGGGCCAGACGATCTATGTGTGGTGTTTCATAAAAATCACTTCCCATAAAACCAACATCTCTCCACCCCAGATCATCGATAAAAAACAGAATGACATTCGGCTTGCCGGACGCTGCTTCACTCGAGATGAGAAAACATGTATTCCAGCAAATGAGCCAGCACACAGTTAGAAAACGTTTCTTCATGTTCTCTCCCACAGCGAAACGGAGTGGTTTTTGATTTAGTAGTTGTTTACGATAAAATCAGGTGTATATTTTAGGCACTTACTTGCCCCCTGTCATTCCAGTATGTTGATTGATGTTACGAATCACCGATTTTCTATCGGTTCGATTCTTACACAATAAATAGCGCAGCCCTCTTGCGTAACACCAGAAAGGATGTAGAAGTGGAAAAAATTAAAGTCGGACAAATTGGCGTGGGGCATCCTCACGCCGGAGGAAAAATGCAGGCCTTACGTAAGTCAGCGGAATATGATGTGGTTGGCGTCGTCGAACCCAATGCACAACTGCGAAATTATGCTGAATCGACGGGCATCTATAAAGACCTGCCCTTTCTAACGGAAGAACAACTGCTGAACGTCAAGGGGCTCCAAGCGGTTGCAGTAGAAACACAGGTACCCGACCTGTTACAGACGGCTGAAAAATGTATTGCTGCAGGTAAACACATTCACCTTGATAAACCAGCGGGATTCTCGTTACCCCACTTTAAACGAATTCTTGATCAGGCAGCACAAAAACATCTGCTGATTCAGATGGGCTATATGTACCGTTATAACCCCGGGGTTGTACTATTAAGAGATCTCTTGAAAAAAGGTTGGCTTGGTGAACCTTTTGAAGTCCATACGGTGATCAGTAAAAAAATGGACAAAGTCAGTCGCGCTAAATTAGAACCACAACCAGGTGGTATGATGTTTGAGCTGGGCTGTCATGTGATTGATCTTGTCGTTCAGATTTTGGGAAGGCCAGACCAGGTAACCCCTTTCTCACAACATGCCTCTGTCATCAAAGATACGCTTCAGGATAATATGCTGGCAGTCTTTACTTATCCAAAGGCAATCGCAACAGTCAAATCCAGTTGTAATGAAGTCAATGGTTTCAATCGAAGACATATTGTTGTGTGCGGGTCAGAGGGAACGTTCCATCTCCAACCATTCGGAAGACCGGCTGCCAGTTTAACTCTCGAAAACGCGCGGGGAAAATATCGTAAAGGACAACAGTCAATCGAATTTCCTCGTTATACTCGCTATATCGATGATGTCGCTGATATGGCGCGAGTGATTCGTCGCGAAAAAGATTTAGACTTTTCCTATCAACATGACTACTTCGTGCAGGAATGCGTGCTCAAATCAGCGGGGCTGCCAGTCAGTTAAGATTTTAAGTATGCGTGTTTCGGTTATTCTTGCTTGAGTTGCCCATAGGCATGTTGGGCCGAGGCGATAATGGAAATGGTTTCATCTGTTTGTAATAGGCGTCGAACTTCTGCTTCGTCCTCGAGTGGAATAATAAACAGATCCTCAACATCATCGGTTTTAGCTTTACTCAACAGACAAATCAGTGCCCAGTCTGCGGCGAGCGCCATCTGAGTAGCCGTTACGAGATCATTGGACTGTCTATCACGAAGCGGTTTAATGGCGTCGAGAGGTTCAAGACAACCTGATAGAATTTGCATCCCTTCACCGAACGGCTCATCAATCTCAGTGAGCAGTACAATGCGCCCATCCTGAGATACCAGATTTCTGGCGGTTTCTAAAACACGCCCCAATTGAGTCCACGCATGGCCTGCTGGTCCACACTCAACGGCAACCACTACCACTTCTGCTTTGTAACTTGGTTCTAACTTCCAATATTGATCGAGAAGTTCTTTGCCTTTTCGAAAAGTGGCTTCGATACCGCCGAACACGATTTCTGAGGCGCCCTGACCGGCAGATGGAATGACCTGCAAGCTATATTGCAGCCCCAGCATCCAACCGACTTCGTCTATGAGCTGACGCAGGGGCCTGCTCTCTGCAGGAGTCAGTTCACGATGTGATTGGCCTCTGCTCTTTATGACGGCTTCTTGCGAAGAGAACTCGGGATAGAGTAAACTGCCGCCTCCTGCGTATCCTATAAGTGGGTCGTAGCTGACAAGTTCAATCGGAAGTATGAAGTCCGCTTCCAGCAAATGTTTTGAGAGGTAAATGCGTTCCCCACTTGCCGAGGTTCCCAGGTAGCCGAGCCCTTCTTTCGACTCAGGTTCATGTATAACCCATTGCGCATCTTGCTTTAACTCCGGATTCACCGAATCCATTAATTTTTGCTGCAGATTGAGTGAGCCAGATTGTGCTTGTAAGATTGTCACATCGGCGGCTTCGATTCCACAGTCTGAAAAAAAATCCCATACGGAATTAATGATTTCATCGACTACTGGAGTTTCACGGTCAACGACAATCGTGATTTTATCCCCGGGGATCACTGCTAAGTCAAGTGGGGGTAACTCCAGTGGATTATTTAATACATGTTGTGTTTTCAGCGGAACATCTTCCAAAGGTGGAGGCGCCTGCTGGTACCAAATCAGCCTCTCTGTCGGGATTTCGCATTGGAACTCTCGAGTATACCCGTAGTTCAGTTCGACTTTGACGGTTTCCGTGATCGACACAACAATATCCTGTTCGCTCAATAGCTTTTTATAATGATCAATAAAGTGTAAAGGGTTTCTGACAATTTTTGCTACTGATTTGAGTTAAAAGTGACTCAAGGCTGAAATGTTAGCGATTTACAGGTGAATTCTACAGGATATCTGATCACAATATCATAATATCACAGTATAAAAACTTGGTCCTGTTAAAAAGAAATACCGGACGATTGCAGATTTGAATGGTTGACAAGATTCAGTAGGATTAGATACACAGGCTTTGTTCCCAGACTATGGCCTGTTCTATTCAGGAAATAACATCATGACAGAAGACGATCAATTAATGATCCGAATCCAAAGTGGTGACCTGCGCGCGTTCGATGAACTAGTGGATAAATATCAGGGACCATTGATTGGTTTTTTCTTTAGAAATATTCGAGATTCGCAACTCTCAGAAGATCTTTCTCAGGAAACGCTCCTTAGAGTCTATAATCAGTCGTGGGACTATATACCTCAAGGCCGATTTCGCGGTTGGATGTACAGGGTCGCTCGGAACCTGATGATCGATAGTATTCGTCGTCAATCACATGACGCACTAGTGAAAGCTTACACCGGTAAGAAAACAGATGAAGATGATTCCCTCAACCGGCTGGCAAGCGAAGTGGTTTCACCAGAAGAGAAAGCCAATATCAAAGAATTGGCATTGATTGTGGATGAACTGCTGGGAACAATTCCAGAGGACCAGCGTTTAACATTTACTCTGCACCATTATTCAGAGCTGACCCTCAATGAAGTGGCTGAAGTAATGGAGACAAATCTGGCAACAGCGAAAAGCCGCCTACGACTGGCACGAGAAAAATTACGCGAGAAATTAAAGCTTATGGGTGTGACTGGCTCACAACAGAATGAAGTATAATATGAGATTTTAGAAATATAATTGAACCTGAAAGAAGGGAATTGCGTTGACTCGATAGGGCCTTCAAAATCGCAATCTTTTCGTGAACCATTTGATACAGTATGGAGAAGAGGAGAATGAGCTATTTTAGTCGGCTCACTGACATCGTTACCTGTAATCTAACTCAATTACTTAAAAATGCAGCAGATCCTGTCATTGAAATCGAGCAGATTATTGCTGAGATGAAAGAGGGTATCGCGGGCGCTAACCGTAGCGTAAAAACAGCAATTACCAATAAACAGGCGATCCAGAAGGAACTGCAGGAACACCAGGAGCAAATTTCACAGTGGAAAGAAGCCGCTAAGAACGCGTTAGCGGCCGGTGAGGAAGTAGAAGCACGAAATTCGCTGGTCCGAAAAAAGGAAATCGAAGACTTAATGGCAGGGCTAGAGCAGCAACATGCGGCAGCTTTAGCCACTTGCGAACATTTGACAACGACCTTACATGCTCTGGAAGCAAGACTCGCTGAAGCAAAACGAAAACAACTGGAGTTAACAGACTCCCATGGACTATCTGAATCTCCTGCACAAGCGACCTCTGAAGCACCAGCATCTGCATCCAGCTTGTCTCCATCACGCTCAGAGCAAATTGAATCGGAATTAGCAGCATTGAAGCGCGAATTAGATCAATCCTAAGCGTGCATAAAAACTTTGGTTGTCGTGATTTCCGGCAAAAGGACTATTGAATCAAAGTCACTATAACCAGTTTAATTGATTTGTCTTAGAATATCCGCATGTGAAAAAAGTGGACAAACGATTCGTTTTCACATTTGTTGTCGAAGATCGTTCCAAAGAACAAGTTGGTACTTGCAACCGACCTGTTCTATTTTAGAATAAAAATAGATAAGTAGAGCAGTTCACATAGGCTTCTTTATGGCAAATTCTGTTTCGAATCAGATTTCATGAAGAAGGTAAAGGTGTCACTGACATTATCAAAAGAACCCATAAGTTCTTCGTAAAGGCATTCGCCTATTGGTTTTCGGATTTGATCTTACTGATCTTTCTCAGTTAATGATCCGATGACGAATAATGTTACTTCCATTTTCAACTAACATCATTGATGTCGGAGTCGCGCCACAATGGCCAAAAAATATCTCAATCTTGAAGAAGCTGCTGCTCAGCTTGGCATGGAAACAGATGAATTAAATCGCCTCAGAGAGAATGGCGAAATTCGCGGATTTGCAGATAGAGGCGCGTGGAAGTTTCGCATGGAGGATATTGACGAACTTGGACGTTCGTTTCAGGCTGATTCTGATCCCGCGATTCCTCTAATGTCGGGTGAAGACGATGATGACCCGTTTGGCTCAGCCATTATGGAAGAAGGGGACATTACCAGCGGCTCAGATAGTGTGATTGATGAGGATGAGGTCGGCGAACAAGCAACAGTGATTCGTGGGAGTGTGCATGATGAAGAGGAAGAGGATTCTCCCATTGAATTGAGCAGTTCCGATAGTGATGTACGGCTGGTTGTTGATGATGGCGATGAACTACAACTAGACAGTGAACCGGAGCTGGTTGCCGTAGGAGAAGATTCAGACAGCGATGTCAGACTAACAGATGATTCCAGTATTGATCTCAGCAGCGACAGTGATGTCAAACTGGTCGATGCTGACTCTGAACCGGACTTTGAAACTCTAGACCTCGAAGAGGGTAGTGACAGTGATGTCAAACTGGTAGCCGACAACTCAGATTTAGCTAACAGTGAAAGTGATGTTGCTCTAGTAGGCAACGATGACTTCGATCTCGGTAGTGACAGTGATGTGGCTTTGATCCAGGAAGATGACGGAGACTCATCAATTCTGGCGGAAGATAGTGGCATCTCTCTTGCATCGGATAGTGGCATTTCCTTGGCTGGCCCCCTTGATAGTGGAATATCACTTGAAGGCGCCGACGAAAGTGGCATTTCACTCGTTGATGAAGATTCCAGCGGGTTATCTCTGGAAGATGACGAAGATATTTCCATTACTGCTGACAGTGGAATTTCGCTGGAGCCAATGGATGTCGATGATGTTGATAAAACGGTCCCCATGATGACTCCCGGTGGTGACAAAGACGCAACATTAGAAATTCCCTCTCTTGAGGATGATGAAGACAGTAATTTTGACCTGTCCGATTCCAGTGCCGACACCAGTGTGCTTATGCTGAATGAGGACGGCGATGTGGGAGGATCATCTGGCTCAGTAATTCTGGATTCCGATGATGAAGACAGTGAGTCAGGTCTCTTCGATGACGACGACGATGATGAGTTCGCCAGCGATGATTCAATGCTGTCTGACGCCTTCGATGACGACGAAGACGACTTTGATGACATCTATGATGCAGACGATGACGATTTCGATGACTCATTCCAAAGTGGAGAAAGTCATGCAGAATTTGTCGCCCCCGCAGGTTTTAGTGGTGGTCGGTCTGCAGCCATGGCACCTGAACCGGAATGGGGAGCAGGTACATTTGCCGCTCTTGGAATCTCCACGTTATTGTTAGGGATCTGTACTATCATGATGTATGATCTCATTCGTACGATGTGGCACTACGATGACCCTTCCAGTGTTAGCTCGTTCTTTTTAGAAACGTTCGGAGGGATGTTCTAAAGAACATCTGATGCCAGTAGAGTAGCCTCGTTTCAAATTTCGGATGATCTTTGGATTCAAGTGCGCGTGTATTAATCCGTAAACGATTCCTTTGCTTTCATAATCAGAACGTTCTTTCTCTTTAAAGTTTTGACTAGAGCAAAGTAACAGAGTAGGAATTCATAGTCATCTGGAATATATTCAGTATGGGAGTGGTCCCATCTGGTTAACTGTCTCTATTCTGGTTTATGAACATGAATTTGAAATCGTTGCTTGTATTCATAGTGCTCACGCAATTGCTTAGCAATAGCCTTGGGGCTGAGGAAGATCGGAAACTCGACTATACCGATCCCAAGCCACAAGAATACAAACTGGAAGCTCGTGCCAGCGAAATAGATCCGCGCACGAAAGAACATCCAGAACTCGGCTATGTTTTTAAATCTGGTGGTAAGGTACAGGATCTTGAACATGCCGTTGTCGATACTAGAGTGAAACCACGTGGCAAACTGGTTATCTGGCTGATGGGCTATAACAGCCAACTTTTTGATCGACTCTCCAGCTATGGTCTACACGCAATACAAGTACACTACGCTAACCGCTGGTTTTCAAAAGTCTGCCGTGAACAACCAGTGGGAGAATCCTGCCGAGGTAATGTGCGACTGGAAGCAGCAACCGGCGAAAATTTCAGCAATCAGGTTGACATTCCCAAACCGGATGGCATGAAAGAACGCGCATTGCAGTTTGTGAAGTGGCTAGCGAAAAAGAATCCGCAAGGCAAATGGGATTTTTATCTGACACCGGACGGAAACGATTTGCGCTGGGAAGATGTCATCATGGCCGGTAGTTCTCATGGCTCAACGACCGCCGCCCGTTTTGCTAAACATCAGAAGGTCGGACGCGTGGTGATGTTTTGCGGCCCGCGAGATCAGTTGCAGAACTGGCAAACACTCCCTTCCGCAACACCCACCAATCGCTATTTCGGTTTTTCGCATGTACTGGACGGCGGCTGGACTGCAGATCATTACTGCCGTTCCTGGGAACTGATTGGCCTGCACAAATATGGTCCAATCGTCAATGTCGATAAAGCAAAGCCCCCATATGCGAACACACGACGGTTGATTACGGACTTTGATGTGAAGAAAAATACCCGCCGCGCCCACTCGTCTGTAGTTCCCGGTGGCAATGCCGGCAAAGATGCGAAAGGGAAATACATTCACGAACAAGTCTGGAAATATCTCTTTACACACCCAATCGAAAAAACAGGAAAACCGGTCCTTATGGATCCGCGGTGTAATAAGAATCAACGCGGAAGTTAAAAACAGAAGTATAAAACACAAGTGGAAATGATATTTTTTCAATATAGATAAAATGATTCTCAGGAAGCACTCCCCTTAAAAAACTCATTACAGGAGAGGATGACTTTTTGAAAACGCTTTTTTTACTACAACTGATTTCCACATTCTACATGGTTGGATTGATCTGGTTTGTTCAAATCGTTCACTATCCCATGTACGATCTAGTAGGTAGATCAAGTTTCGCAAAGTACCAACAAGCCCACCAATTGCGTACAACGCTGGTAGTAGGCCCCATGATGCTGATCGAAGCTGCGACAACAGTGGCGATCGTATATTGGCCCCCTGCCGGAATGGGCCCGTACTACACCTGGGGTGGTGTCGCATTACTGTTCGTTGTCTGGTTCTCTACCGCTCTATTACAGGTCCCACGACATCATGCATTATCTTCCGGTTTTGATCCTGTACATCACCGAGCCCTGGTTGTGACTAATTGGATTAGAACTTTTGCCTGGAGTGGCAGGGCTCTTATTTTGATGTCCTATTTATTTCAAATCCTACCAGATTAGTTTTCACTCAATGAATTTCCATTACACGATGGAATGTAATCATCATACGTCACTTCTTATTCCTTAGCACGAAATTGATAAGTCGACAATAGATTTGATATAAGCGGCTCGATGATCTTACTGATTCTGCATTGATTGAATCACGATAGGAAAATACAAAAAGGGCGGTTGATTCGAGATCAACCGCCCTCTCGCAGTTTCAATTTTCAATTACTGAAAGCGCTTCTGGCTTCTCTTTGACTAGTTGCTGACACAAGTCTTGGGAGCCGGTGCAGTGCATGTCTTTGGCGCGGGGCAGCAGACAGGCACTTTACGGCAGACTTGTCTTGGCACACATCGTGTTTTCGTGACACAAACAGTTCGTGGCACACATTTGGTTCGCGTTACATATCTCGTGCAGCACACTTGCTGACAAGTTGTGTAAGGAACTTTTCGGGTACAGGTCTTTTGCTCATAGCTACAGGTGGTATAAGGAACCTTTCTGGTTCGGCATTCTGAAACCATAGTGCAAGTTGTATAAGGAACCTGTTTAGTAACACATTCTTCCTTCCAGCAGCAAGTCGTGTAAGGAACTTTCCGAGTGCGGCATTCGCGTACCATCTTGCAGGTTGTGTAAGGAACTCTCTTGGTTCGTGTTTCACACTCATAACGAACACATGTGTAAGGCACCTTTTTGGTAATCGTGCAAGGAACTCGCTCACATACTGTGTAAGGAACCCGCTCGTGCTTTACTTCGCGCTGGTAAGTTGTGCAGCAAACCTTTCTGGTCACCGTCTTGGGACACCAGATACGTCGGCAAATTGTTGTTCCAGGACACTGAACTTTCACTGTTTTGCAGCAACCGGGCTTGTAGATCGGGCAGCATGAGCTGCAATCATATTCCCAGGTCCCTGGTTCACAGATACATTTTTCAACGACTGGTCCGGGGCAGTGTTCTGTGGTTGTTTTCCATTCACCACAGCAAACTTCAACGTTATGCCAGGTATGAACAGGCTTGCAAACAGTACGACAGACATCCCGGTAACAGGTTTTGTATTTTGTTTTGTAAATCGTGCAGCAGACATCCCGATAGTGAGTTTCGCAAATTGGACGTCTTACTGTGTAACAAACGTCGCGATAGCAAGTGTTATAAACAGGCTTACATACCGAGTAGCATACATCGCGGTAGCAAGTATTATAAACGGGCCGTCTGCGTTTGCAGGTTACTGTGCGATAACAGGTCTTGTAAACGGGACGACAGACTTTGTAGCAAACGTCTCGATAGCAAGTTTTGTAGACAGGCTTGCAAACCGTATAGCATTCATCACGGTAGCAGGTCTTGTAAACATTCTTGGTGTATTGAACAGGAACTTTTTCGCAGATCGTATCATACACTGTTTTTTGACAGGTGTAGTTCTGCTTTTCCCAGACAGTATCAATGACTGTCTTGTAACAGGTATTTGAACATTGTTTGGCAGCGCTATAATCACCACAGGATGCACATGCTTCTGTGGGACAACAGTTATAACTACCTGCTCCCAGGTAGCCTGCCTGGGCATTCTCTCCAAAGCAGGCCATTATCATTGCGGCCGCCAGAAGGGGAATCCAGGTTGTATTTTTCATTGGTCTATTCCTCTACTTATTCATTTCAGCAAACAAAATTGAAAACTGGATACAGTTAAAATCTACTTCGTCACTAAACTTGTCATCTCTTAACCGATACACCTATTCCACTTTGTCTTACTACTCATTCTTTTCTCAGTGGTCACCACAAACCGTTCGATCACTACAATCGATACACTGTTGAGTTCTCCTTCGATATAAAACCGCGCATTCGACTGATTCAGTACTCGAAACTCGGTTACTGGAAATGTGACGTAACTCCTGTGATAGCAATCTTCAAAACTGATCTAAGAGAAACCTTGTTATACCTCGATGAAACATTGACAGCCTGCTATCCTCAAAGGGATGAATTCACTCTGAAATCTTTTCCATAGTAAAGTGAGATACTTACATGAAGTTTGCGATTTGCCAGGAATTGTTTGTTGATTGGGACTGGGAAAAACAATGTAATCTGATTGCCGAAATCGGCTACAAAGGAATTGAATTAGCGCCATTCGCTTTTGCAGACCGCCCCTCAGATATTTCTGCAGAACAACGAGCTGCAATCCGCAAAACTGCTGAAGACCGTGATTTGGAAATCATTGGTCTGCATTGGCTTCTGGCAAAAACAGAAGGGTTACACTTGACCACTAACAATACGGAGATCAAAAAAAACACAGCAGACTATCTCATCGAGCTGGGGAATCTTTGTGCCGATCTTGGTGGTGACTTAATGGTGTTTGGTTCTCCTTTTCAACGCGATATTGAAGAAGGCATGTCAGCCGAGCAAGCATACGAAAATGCCGCAGAAGTTTTCCAAAACAGCCTACCTGCAATTGCAGAGCGCGGTGTGCGTATTTGCATGGAACCACTCACAACCAAAGAAACCAATTTTATAAATACCTGTGCAGATGCCATGAAGCTGATTGATATGGTTCAAGCCGATAATTTTGTTTTACATCAAGATGTGAAAGCTATGTTGGGTGCAGAAACAGAATCCATTCCTGAATTAATTCAGAAGTATGATACAAAAGTAGGGCACTTTCATGTGAATGATTCTAACCTCCTGGGACCAGGAATGGGCGAGACAGATTATCATCCCATCTTTAAAGCGCTGAAGGAAAGTCGCTATCGAGGATGGATCTCTGTTGAAGTTTTTGATTATGAACCAGGCGCAGAATTGATCGCGCGCGATAGTTTTCGTTACATGAAAGATGTCTGGGAAAGCGTCTGAAACGCTCAAAAAAAGCGATCAAGCAAAAAAATTTCAGAAAACAGCAAAAAAAATTTGACGTACTTTTTATGCTTTTTTGAAAACGCTTCTGCTGTTTTTTTCAAACAACTTTTTATAAACAAACTGATTTTAAAAACATCAAAGAGGTTGTTTTCACGCTATTATAGTAGTGTTAAATCAACCTCTCTTTTTATAACTTATACGTTGCGTTTAATGAAATCATTACTTAAACGCTACGATTTTAAGTGGAATCACAAAGTACGCGTGTCTTTACAACAAGCCAAAAATAGTCATTTCACAAAATAAATGACTTGCAGAATTTTAGGAAATATTTACGATGATCCACATTAAATGGATGTAAGTCCTTATTGTGTAATGAGTGTCAATTTAGAAATCGTTTGATCTCATGATACTTCATTCTCAACAAGGGCAAACATCGGGGTTTGTCAAGGTTGACAAACTCAATTCTTATTCGTTGTGGCAGACCTTTGCCGACTTATAGCCCGGAGCCAGCGGCAAGGCAGCCCTCGTTTAACTCTCAAAGGAGGATTTGCGGTGGCAAAGAAAAAGGCAAAGAAAAAAGCAGCACCAAAGAAAAAGGCTGCTCCAAAGAAGAAAAAAGCAGTAAAGAAGAAAAAAGCAGTGAAGAAGAAAGCTGCTAAGAAGAAAGCTGCTCCAAAGAAGAAAAAAGCTGCTAAGAAAAAAGCCGCTCCAAAGAAAAAGGCTAAGAAAAAAGCAGTGAAGAAGAAAAAAGCCGCTCCAAAGAAGAAAAAAGCTGCTAAAAGGAAACGATAATCGTCCTTTTTAGTATTTGGAGACAACAAGCCATAACGAGTAAGAAGCGATCGAAATTTCGGTCGCTTCTTCTATTTCTACTGCTCGCGTATTTCAAAATCTTTAACTTGAGCCACTTTACTGAGTAAGAATCAGAAAAGAACCCTACTCCTCTTATAGTGGCATCTGGACTTGCTTTAACGCTACAATTGCCCAGGCACCGCTTATCAATTTTCAGCAGACTGAAAGAATCATCCGCATTGAATCAAAGCAGTAAAGTATTGACTTTGAAACCAAAACGTAAGCTTTGGCGCACCCGATTTAAAATGGCGCGTAGCACGTTTTCCTTTGCAACACGCATCCCATATCAAGAAGTCTGTCAGCCGGAAGTTTCTGAAGAAGAATTACAACATTGGGGAGAATACATTCTCTTATCCGATTCCGTTTGTGTGTTACATCGAGATGGAACAATCACAAGACGCGCGCATAATCTGACAAAACTTCATGCAAATGAATCGTTAGCACAATGGGATGAAGTCTACCGTTTTTATGATCGCCAAACCTCACTTTATAAAATTCAAACAGCCAAAGTCCATCTCCCCGATGGGAGTTCTAAGAAAGCCAAAAAAGTCGTTCAACCATATGGACAAACTTATTTAAACTTTTATCCACTTCGACCAGGTGTGACGGTTGAATTCGAAGAGCAACAAGATTTTTTTACTCCAGACCGAATTGCGGCCTGTATGTGGGGGCAAGAGTTTTTGCGCTTTGCAATTCCTTGTCGTAGACTGCGTTTTACTGTCGCCATCGCCGAGCCGTTTTCGTTTGAGTTTAAATTGCATCTCACAGAACAAGCGCCTGAGAAATGGAAACAGGGAAAATATCATGTCTACCAGTGGGACATGCGTGATGTCCCCGGTTATGAAACAGATGATGGTACTCCTCATCCAAGGGATGTCTTACCATGGGTCGATTTTACAACACTGTCTTCCTGGGAGCCGGTCACAAAATTTTACATGCAGGATCTGGATCCACCTCAAAAAACACCTTCCCAAATTCAGAAATTGTCCGAAGAACTCACGCAGGAAGATCAGAGTGAAGAAGAGAAACTCTATTCGATATATAAGTACTCTTCTGAAGACGTCAGGTATGGACGACACCCTAATGAACTGAACCTGGAAAAGACGCGTGAAGTGGGTTCCATGCTGGAGGACATGCGAGGCGACTGTAAAGATAAATCATCTCTGATGGTTTCCATGCTGAGACATCTGGAAATCAAATGTAACATCGCAATCCTTCTTACACGTATGAACGGCTCAGTCTCTTTTTTACCGGGAGCACGATTTGACCACGCCATCGTTTGTGTTGACTTGGAAAATGGAAAGCGTCTTTGGTTAGACCCTGCTGGTGGACCTGTTACATTTAAAGATCTGCCAACAAACGATCAAGGTACTCAGGCGCTACTCCTGAACTCCAATGGCGGCGAACTGACCACGATTCCTGATCGTGGTTCTCAAAGTCATCAAATCAATCGCGTCTGTCATGGTGTTTTGTCAGAAGATTGCAGTTATCAGTTCACAGCTGAAGTAACAACGACCGGCGATACCGCCATGGAACTTCGTTTGAAATATGTGAACCGAAATGTAGAATCTACGGCACTCACCCTGGAAAAAGAACTAGCGGCTCATCTGACAGGAGCCAGAATTGAATCACCTCGATTTATCAGCCTCAAAGATATTTCTAAAAAAGTAAGCTATACCTACCGGACTACACTGGAGAAATGGTCCCGACAGATTGAAGATATCATTCTTTTTCGCATCCCCTGGATAGGATCAATGCATACCGTTGGTCTGGTAAATGTCCAAAAAAGAACTTCAGCGTTACAAACTCCCAACCCTGTTCGGTTCACCGATGATCACAAAATTGAAATCCCTCCAGGATATCAAGGTTATGGATTGCCTTACTCACATGAACTGGAATGTAAGTGGGGGCGTTATCAGGCATCCGTATTTGTCGAAGGTTCATGTCTCATTTGCAAACGCGAAGTGGACCATCGAGGGGGTATTGTGTTTGAAGATCAATATCAGGAATTTAAAGAGTACTGGGAAGCCTGTACCCGTGCAGATGCTCTGGATGTCGTTTTAATGAAAAAAGTTGCCTAATACACATGTACACATTTCGGTTTATTTAATTAGTATGGCTCTCTGATAATTACTAAATGAACTTACAAACAGGAATTGGTGTCGGTAGTGTAGAAAAAGCCTATTCTCTCATAAACAAACTGTTAAAATGAGAGATAGGAGTTGGGACAACAATCAGTCCTCACATGACTGTTTATACTATATTACATTAAGGTTGAATCTCCTTGGCAGATCCTAAACGCGAAGAGCTGCAAGTCAAAGAAAAAAAGGCCATTCTGGCCGCCGTCATTTCTCCTTCAAGCCATATTAATAAAGAGCAAGCTTTAGATGAATTACGAGGTTTAGTCGAAACTGCTGGCGTCAAAGTCGTTGGCACGCTCGTCCAGAGTCGTGAGCATCCTCACCCTGCTACATGTTTGGGTAAAGGAAAGCTGGCGGAACTCAAGCAGATGGTAAAGCACGTTGATGCTGAACTCATTGTTTTTGATAATAATCTCTCCCCTTCTCAAGGAAGGAACATCGAAGAAGAGACAGGAACAGTGATCGTTGATCGTAGCGAATTGATTCTTGATATCTTCGCGACTCATGCGAAAACATACGAAGCGAAACTACAAGTAGAGTTAGCGCAGCTACTTTATTTTCGACCTCGCTTGAAACGCTTGTGGACTCACTTGGAACGAATTGAAGGGGGTGTGGGTGCAGGCCGTGGACCTGGTGAAAAGCAACTCGAAACAGACCGACGATTATTGGATAAACGCGTCTCAGAATTGAAACGCAAACTCTCCGAGGTAGAACGTCGTAGAGAGCGGACCGTCTCGCATCGTTTTGAACATCTCACTGTTTCGCTTGTAGGATACACGAACGCAGGCAAAAGCACACTAATGAATGCGCTCACCGGCGCTGATGTTTATATCGCTGACAAATTATTTGCGACGCTTGATACGCGCACGAGACGCTGGGAACTTCCAAACTGGGGAGAAATTTTGCTCAGCGACACCGTCGGATTCGTAAGAGACCTTCCGCATCATCTGGTTGCTTCTTTCAGATCTACACTGGAAGAAGCGCGGCAAGCAGACTTGTTACTGCACGTCGTTGACTCCAGCAACCCTGAAGTAGAACACCATATAAAAACCGTCTATCAAGTCCTGGATGAAATCGGCATTGATCACCAGGATGCAATCCTGGTCTTTAACAAAACGGACAAGATCGAAGACAGATCCAAACTTGATGTTTTACGTCTAAAATATGATAACGCCATCAGTGTCAGTGCTGTTTCCGGAGAAGGTTTGGACCGTCTTACCCAAACTGTCATTGACCGTTTGGCATCCGGCTATGCTATTGTAGAAATTGATACACCGGTAGGAAATGGGAAGTTACTTTCTCAACTGGAAGATCATTCACTGATCTTATCTCGCGAATATTCTAGTGATGATTCTCGAGTCACATTACAAGCCCGCATTGCGCGACGATTTTTACCACTGTTAAAATTAAATGAAGAAACAGAGTTAAAAATTCAGGGAGAAGAAGAGACTTTTGTTGCAGACAGAGTCCCTGAAGAAACTGTCAATAAGCTCTGATTCTATTCTCTCTCAATAACGCTCTCGTTCACCCTAAAACCCGATCTATAATTAATACAGAGATGATTCTCTAACTACTAATCAAATAGACTTCTCAAGATAGACTGATAAAGCAGTAGTGTGATGAAGAAACGATGGATTTACGGTTTGATCGTACTATTAAGTATTACATCAATCGGTTTAGCCATCGACTGGTGGACTGCCCTCCCTGAAGGCGAACAGGCGACTTATGTTGGCAGGCAAACCTGCTTCCAATGCCACCAGAAAGAAGCCGAACTTTGGAAAGGTTCCGACCACGACCTTGCCATGAATCCGGCAACTCCCGAATTTGTACTGGGCGATTTCAACGATACCAAACTCGAACACTTCGGTATTACATCTACGATGACACGGGAGAATGATAAATTCTATGTAACCACCCAGGGCCCCGATGGGAAGACAGCTCGATTCGAAGCGAAATACGTCATCGGCGTGAGACCATTACAACAGTACCTCGCGGAACTGGACCGAGGTAAAATTCAGGTATTACCGGTCACCTGGGATACAAAACAGAAGCGTTGGTATTACGCCAGTCCCGATGAACCATTTGGCCCTGGCGATCCCTTGCATTGGACTGGCTCGGCCCAAAATTGGAATCATATGTGCGCAGAGTGCCACACTACGAACTGGTCTAAAAACTATGACATTGCGACCGACACACATCACTTTTCATTCTCCGAAATGCGAGTCAGTTGTGAGGCCTGCCACGGCCCAGGATCGATTCATGTCAAACTCGCCGAATCAAAATCACTGTTCTGGGATCGTCGTTATGGTTATGGTTTGGCGAAACTCAAGGGCAAAGATGCCACAGCACAATTAGAAAGTTGTGCTCCCTGTCACTCTCATCGACGGCACGTGGCGCCCGGTCATACACCCCTTGATCGCTTTCATGATCATTACGCACTCTCATTGCTGGAAGATCATCTCTATCATCCCGATGGTCAGATCGACGAAGAAGTCTACGTCTTCGGATCGTTTACACAGAGTAAAATGTATCGCAAAGGTGTTCGCTGCACCGACTGTCATGATCCTCACTCGACACGTCTCAAATTTCAAGGCAATAAACTTTGTACCCAGTGTCATCTGGAAGCGAAATATGATGTTCCCGGTCACCATCATCACAAAGTCGGTAGTACAGGTGCTTCATGTGTTGAATGCCATATGCCTTCCAAAACCTATATGGTGGTTGACCCCAGGCGCGACCATAGCCTGCGTATTCCCCGTCCCGATCTGACAGTCAAATTGGGTACTCCAAATGCCTGCAACCAATGTCACACAAAGCCCGATGAAACTCCGGAATGGGCGGCGAAAAGCATCGAGAAATGGTATGGTCCCAAGCGACGTGATGATCCACATTACGGCGAAATTCTAGCAGCAGGCCGAACAGGAAGTCCTGATGCGGAGCGTGCCCTCATCAAACTGACACGGAATAAGGAAGTTGGCCCTGTAGTTCGCGCGACCGCTGTTTCGATATTAGCAACTCGGTATCAAACCCAGGAAAGCCGAGCTGTGGTTGAGAAGGCATTGAAATCGAAAGAAGAGATTGTTCGGCTGGCTGCCTTGCGTGGTTTTGATGGATGGACTCCGCGTTCCGAAAAAGAAGCAAATGAGATCGGCAAATTACTGGCCAAGGGTCTAACCGATTCCTCGCGAGGGGTACGCACCGAGGTCGCACGCATTCTGTCTTCACTCCCCATTCTACCGGATACAAAAGAAAACAAGCAGGCGCTGAAAGACGCTTTGGAAGAATATAAGACAGGGTTACTTACTGACGGAGATCAATCAGGCTCTCACATGAGTCTGGGGATTCTCTATGCCAACCAGGGTGATATGAAACAAGCCGAACAGGAATTTCGTACGGCCATTAAACTCTCACCGGCGGTAGCAGGCCCGCGATCGAATCTGGCTCAACTTCTCGAACAGTTAGGAAAAACCCATGAGGTTAAAAAGTTGAGGACTGAAGAAGCAGAGCTATTAGCCCGAGATGCAAAGTTGCTACCCGAGAATGCGCTGCTGCAATACCGACTCGGTTTACTCTATTATCTTTTAGGGCGAGAAGACGAGGCAGTGAACGCGCTGACTAAAGCCTGCCATCTCGAACCGCAGTCCGCCGATTTTCGATTGATGTTGACCCTGCTTTATGAGAAACAGGAAAAGTGGAAGTTGGCGTTAGAGTCGGTCGACGCTCTCATTCGCCTGCAGCCGGAGAACCCCACGTTCCGGCAGATTCTTTTGAACCTGCAACAAAAAGCAAACCCGAAAGACAAGTGATAGCCTTTCGGGTTGCTGGTGTATTAATCTAAAACCATAATTTCTCAGTCAGGCACTCTTTCGTAGTACTCCGGTAATCCGTTCAAACGTCTCAGTGGAATCGAAAGGAATCATGATTTGTCCCGAATGATCTGTCTTGAGTTTGATCTCCACTTTCGCTCCCAGGATTTCCCGTAATTGTTGCTGCAGATCCACCAGATGATTGGTCATTTCAGGAGCTGCCTTAGACTTCTTCGCATTCTCGAAGGGAACCGTATCAGCCTCTCCTTTGATGATTTTACGAACTTCAGCTTCAGTCTTTCGTACCGACAGTGATTCTGCCTGAATCTGCTCGCAGACAGCAACCTGTCGTTCTTCTTCCAAACTCAGAAGTGCCCGCGCGTGACCGGCTGAGATCTTCTCGTTCTGTAAAGCCTGTTTGACGGGGTCTGCCAGTTCAAGTAGACGAATCATATTATTGACTGTGGAACGATCCAGACTTAATCTTTGTGAGAGCTGCTCAATCGTACTGTTGAACTGACTCAGGTAATTTTTGAAAGCCTGTGCTTTTTCTAGGACATTCAGGTCCTTACGTTTGAGGTTCTCTTCAATCGCCACTTCACAAACCTGTCGCTCTTCCAGGTTCAACACACGGCAGGGAACTGTTTTCAACCCTGCATCGCGGGCTGCCTTCAATCGCCGCTCACCGGCAATCAGTTGGTAGGCTCCATCAAAGGGACGTACCAGTAACGGTTGCAGAATGCCATGCTGACGGATACTGCCTTCCAGTTCCTTTAGCGACTCAGAGGCAAAGTCTTGGCGGGGCTGGTAGGGGTTCCGCTCAATGAGCTCAATGTCGATCTCATCCTGCTCAGTAGGAACAGAAGCTTCAGATCCGTCTGCCCCCATTTGATCTGGCTGATTTTCTGATTCCGAATCAGAGCCACCCCGCCCCAATAAGGCATTCAATCCACGACCTAATCTGCGTCGAGGAGCACCTGGAGCTTCAGATTGCTCAGAGGGGTTATCAGCTTCTGTTTGATTTTGTTCGTCCATAACGTTCTCTTCTTACAATTAAACTGCCTGACAAAATAAGGGCACCACACGAGGCGCGGGATTCTATTTCGAATTTCAGTTTGAGGCAAGAGGGCTTTTCGAAAGTATTCCACGAATGTTAGCTTGAATGGCCGTTTCACGTGGAACACCCAGTTTGCCAAAGTTATTTCGTCCGGTATAACATTATGGGTTCGATCTCAGTCTCATTATTCAGATGTGCCTGATTTAGTCTTACCAACAGACTCGGCGAATAATCATACGACTTGACTAACTCAAAGTGATCACGCAATTGTTGGAACTTCTTTTGGAAGTCAGCATCTGCAGCGGCATGTGGACCTGTGAGTAAATAGACCGGCATCGAATTTGGAAGCGAATTCAGAAATTCAAAATCTGCCACGGGTCCGGTTAATGAGTGTCCTTGTGCCTTCAGATGAAAGAATAATCCGGGCTCAGCGTAAATGTAAAGGATCGAATCAGAAACGCCAGCACCGGTCTCTGCGCGTATGTCTGTGAGTACATTCTGGGAAACCTCAGCGAGCCCATTACGAGGCTGCCAGGCAACTACTGACCAAGGCATTATACAGAGTGTGATGATCAAGATCATACCCACACTGATTGCCGGAATGAAAGAGGACCGTTTTTTCTCTTTATCAGATAAGAACGAGAACAGTGAACTTGTACCACGCTGCTCGATCCAACCAGCAAGTGCAGCTGATCCCAACCAGGCTGAGATCGTCCAGGGAATCGTCAAGCGAGGATAGGGATAGTAAAGAGGAGTCGCCAGAAACAATCCACAAAACCAGGCTGCCAATAACCAGGCTGCTAAAGATCGCTTCAAAGATTCTGAATCTAGCTTGTCGGTTTCGCTCTGCTTTTGCACTATATGTTGACTGGCAAAAAATAACTGCATGAGGATGCCCAGGAATCCCATAACCGCAAGTGTCGGGCTCACTCCGAAAATGTAAACTGCAATGAGAGGTAGCGCCGCCGATACTCCGACTACAATTGCATTCCACGTGGAACGATCAGTTTCTGATCTTGTATGGAAGACTAGTTGTTGTTGCACCTTTAGCATGTGTAACAGAAGGCAGAGTACGAGACAAACCAGACCAATTCCAATATAACCTGGTGTCCCCTCCAGTAGTTTGTGGTTATCCACCTGACGAGAAAACGAATCAAGCCAACCAGAAAACCCAACTACATAGCGACTGTGATTGGCGGCGACAACAGAGTAGCCACCCCACTTCTGAAGCCCCATCAGCACCGGTAACCAAACAAGGAAAGCAATACACGCAATCACACCCCACCGTAAAAAATAGCTTGTTTTCGAATTGAGTTGCCGGCGGTAGATGAAGAGCCATGGAAGCATTCCGGAAAGCCCTACTGCCAAAGGAAGCCAGCCGTTATATTTGGTAGCCCACCCTGCTCCGATTGTGAGACCTGCCAGAACAGGCCACTTCCAGTCTCGACTGAGATAGCTCTTCCAGATCAGGTATACGCTTAGTAATAAATAAAAGCCTAGTAAAACATCAGTCAAAGCGGCTCGACTGTAGAGAAGATGGAGATCACTTAAACTGGCCAGTGTCAAAGCCACCAATCCCGCCGCAGGACCAAACCAGTTTCGTGCGACCCACCATGCCAAAGGGACAGTCAAGATCCCCGATAACAGCGAAGGGAGAAATGTACCCCAGGAACCACTGCCGAGGAAGACCATCGACCACTCGATCAGGAAGGGTAATAGTGGAGGTGCGTAGAAGTACCTTCCTGGATATTCAGCGCCTTGCTCCGGAGTAAACCATAAGTTGGAGGCATAGACACCTTCGTCAAAATGTTCGATAGCAGTCTCAGAGAGAAACAGACAGCGGAAGGAGCCCCCTAACAAAAAGAGTATCACAACTGTGATGAATTCCAGACGGGTAATCGGTGTCGATTCTAGTTCTTTGATTTCGATCTGAGGCACATCCCGCTTTCATCAAATGAGACAAAAAATAAGAACAATAGAAGTTCATCAATTCTACAGGAACCGAACCTCTATGCCTATGACTTCTTGCGATTCGTTCACTATCATAAATACTTCATTCTGGAACAGCATTTCATCAGAGAATAGTGGTTTGTATAATTGTTTGCTATACTATAATCGTAAAAGTGACGTTACTGAATCCCTGTTGAGATGGCAGTAACAACCAAATGAAAGCCTCAAACTTTAACCATACATTTAGAGAGAAAATGGGATGAGCACGCCAGCAAAGCTATACGATGAAGCAGTCAAAATCTACGAAAGCGGAGACATTGAAAAAGCTGTTGAGAAGCTGAATGAAGTCTTAGCAATTGACGAAAACTATGTGCTGGCTCTTTCAGCTTTGGCAGTTTACAATCAAAAATTAGGCAACTTCGATGAAGCAATTGCTCATGCAACTAAGGTTACGGAGCTGGAACCAGATGATAATTTCTCATTCATTCAGCTCTCTGTCATCTGCCAACGCTGTGGACGTATTCCCGAAGCAGAAGATGCCATGGCTAAGGCCCACGCTGTAGGACCTAAAAAATAGTTCAGCAATAACTTCGTTGATACAATATTAGGCTCTCCTAAGAATTTCTTAGCGAGAGTTTTTTTGTTTCCAGCCACAGCAATTTCAAATTACTACTCTTTGATTATGCGGAATGGTGAATCCATTTCAGAATCATTCTCCGCAGGAACTTCTGAGGAATTATCGAAAGGGTTGTCAGTCACTTCCGAAATCGTTCCGGGCTTTTCCTCAAATGAAATTCGTGCGGGCTCAACGGGTGCCAGCCGCTCTCTGGAAACTGCCCGGATCATAGAAGGTTTTGACGAGGGAGTGATTTTCAAAGGAGCAGTTGTATTAAAGGTTCGTCCATCCTGTGACTTCATGCGAACCACGAGTGTCAAGTCTTCGTTAGCAGGCTGCTGTTGCCAGGGAAGCTCAAATCGAAATCCGGAACCGGCAAATCCGGAATACCAGTGTGAGCGAACTTCCTCGCTATTGAAGCTCCATATACCAATCTTGCGATTTGCCTCTGGTTGATTTAAATCGACCAGTTCCAGCTCTATGTTGGCAGGAAGTTTGACAGTCTCTCCATCAGTGTCGTGAGGGGTAACGAGTGTCGTCCAGAGTTCGTCACCTTCTTGATTATCAATATCCACACCACCAGTGAGGAGACTATTGACTTTGACACCGGTGACTTTGTAAAGCGCCTGCGTTTGCTCAGGCAGTATTTTCCCCTGTGATGCCTGGGCGAGTTGTTTTTGCATTGCCTCTGTCTGATGACGGGCTGTCTCCAGCGCCTGATGAGATTCTTTCAAATCGCGCTGCAAAGCAAAAATATTGTCTTCCTGCTGACGAAGTCGGGCTTCCAGCAAATCCGTAGAACCCCGACCACCACACCCGCAAAGAGTGAGTACCAACAACAACGACGTCCATGTCGAAAGGTATTGCTTCATCGGAAATCAACTACAGCAGAAGGATCCTCTTCTGCTCTCCTGAGTATCAAAATTAAGTATTCTCTTTTTCTCCAGGTGCTTCGAGGTGCTCCAGCACATTATCAATTAAGCCGTATGCTTTCGCTTCCTGAGCATCCATGAAATTATCGCGGTCTGTATCCTGCTCAATTTTCTCCAAGGTCTGACCTGTATGATGCAGCAGAATTTCATTCAACCGCCTCTTCATCTTCAGAACTTCTTTTGCATGAATGTCCAAATCGGTCGCTGTTCCCTGCATACCAGCTAAAGGCTGGTGAATCATGATGCGACTATTCGGTAACGCATTTCGTTTTCCAGCCGCACCCGCCGTCAACAGCAAAGCTCCCATACTGGCAGCCTGGCCGATGCAATAGGTGGCGACATCACAGGAGATATATTGCATGGTATCATAGATTGCCATTCCCGCGGTTACAGAACCCCCGGGCGAGTTGATATAAAAATGAATGTCTGCTTCTGGATCATCAAACTGCAAAAACAGTAGTTGTGCTACCAGACTTTGTGCCACCTGATCATTCACCTGCGATCCCATCATCACGATACGATCCTGCAGAAGACGACTGTAAATATCCATGGCACGCTCATCGCGTCCATTCTTTTCGATCACATAGGGAGTAAGGACCGTCATATAACACTCATTTCAATAGTTGCTAAATTAATGGTTGATAATCACTCGACAGTACCGATGCCGACTCAATTTATTACTTTTACTTGTGTTCTTTTTTGTCTTTGTCTGAATCACCCTTATCGCGAACCAGGACCTCATCAACCAGCCCGTACTCGACTGATTCGGCGGCTGTCAGAAAGCGATCGCGGGAGGTATCTTCCGCAATTTTTTCAATGGACTGCCCGGTATGCTCAGCTAAAATTTTGTTCAGAATCTCGCGTGTGTCCAGAATGTCTTTAGCCTGAATCTCAATATCGGATACCTGACCACCGACTTCACCATAAGGCTGATGAATCATCATTTTGGCGTGAGGTAAGATATATCGTTTGCCCTTTTGACCACCGGCAACCAGAATGGCACCTCCACTGGCAGATAGACCGACACAATACGTGGCAACATCGCATTCAATGAATTGCATCGTATCATAGATGGCCATCGTGGAGGTGACTGAACCTCCAGGAGAATTAACATACAAATGAATATCCTGATGTCGATTTTCCGACTGCAGGTATAACAGTTTCATCACGATTAAATTCGCGCTGGCATCGTTGATGACACTATCCAAAAAGATAATCCGATTATCCAACAGGAGATCACCAATCCCCATCTGACGCTGCTGAGAGTAACTACGGGCACGTTGATTCGCCTGAGTTGGCATTTGCCCTGATATCGGGTCGAACATGATATTATCCTGAGATGTAATAGTTGTATTGAGTGGCTCGTAACGAGGTTAAATCTGATCTAACTCACACATAAATTTGAATGGTTGAATATGGCTGCTCTCTCATTGTCCGTCAAGTTGTAACTAATTGATTTTATGGCGTCTCTGAGGTTTGAAGAGACCTTTCCTGGTACCTCATGCCACAGTGTAGAGAGATTCTCTATTTCCTTTGATACGTTTATAACGTTCCTTATCCTATTTACCGGTGATTCGTCAAGAGAGGTTATTAAGTTCCGTCAGTGTCATTACCTTTACTTTCCTCAAACATCATTTTAAGAAGCTTAGGATCTCTGCACTTCAGCAAAAAGTGTACATTTAATCACATTCTATTTGTAACCATAAAAAAACACCAGAGACCTTACGATCTCTGGTGTGAGAATTTGAACCGATTTGAGAACAATGACTCAAAAACGTCGTTTCCGAGTACGTCTCCCCTTAGTAGGAAGTTCCATCAACAACATCCTGACCATAACGCAGACCAGCGGGAGTCAACAGACGAGCATACACGCCTGCATCCATCTGAGGTGTCAATGATTTTCCACTACCGTCGCAGAAAATGACATTCACTGCGCCGCTGGGGTGGTTGGAACTGGGTCGCCAGGCTGACCTGGGATTGGCTGTCAAGTTAGAACCAATTCGAGAATCAGTGCCCGTTCCGGAATTTGTTAAATTATATCCACCGGGCAATAACAAGTCATCAACTAAGCTAGCTCCTGTAGCATCTGTCGGTGTAGTTCGCGGCAACAACCCTTCCATATCCACACCAAAACCCAGACTACCGGTATCATTATTTGCCCACTCACCGGCTTGTAAATTCTCCGATAACATCAGAGTCTGAGTCAACCCATCAGCGGCAGAGATAAAGTCCAATGACATACGAGGAGCTGGTGTACCAAGGGCATTTGGTTGGCCTCGCCAAAAAACACCTGTCGCGAATTTGACCGGTGACTCTACTGCACCTCCTGTAGAAAGAATGTAGTTTGAGTTGGCTGCATGGGAAAAATCTGCAGCCGCGTTGTAGTTCAGCATGACATATCCAACGTTTGCGACATAAGATAACGCACCAGGATCTGTACCAAACTGATCATCGGGGCAAATAAAGACAGGAAATCGTTGGCTGTTTAAAAATACAATATCAGTAGTAGGTGCCCCGTTTACTGACGCAGCACTAGCAGTACTATCCCATCGTTGACGGAAACCAACCTGATCCAAGAACGGTAATATCGCCGTGCACCAGGAAAGATTATCCCACTGATCATTGGCATTAGTTCCCCCGGGATCTGTGATAATATTCTCATCAACCAACAGTGGCAATTGAGAGTTCGCCCCCGATGAGAAGTTGACGACAGCCAACCCCACGTTTCGCATGTTGTTCAGACACGTTACCTTTCGGGCAGCGGCTCGAGCACCATTAATTGCCGGCAAAGTCAGTGATACCAGGATACCGATGATGGTGATGACCACCAGCAGTTCGATCAGCGTAAACCCTTTACGCTTTTGTAGCTTTTGTTTGATTCTTTGAGCTTTCATTGTCATTCTCCTCACTAAAAATACGGTTCAAACAGATTATATATTAATTGTACACAACTAGCAAAAACAAACACAAAAACAGTTCAATTCTTCAGGAATCCTAAGGAATCACAATTGAATCGAATTTAAAGGAATAGACGATTTAAACGTCCAAGCCTCACATTATCCGATCACGAGCGGCCCGCAACCAAAACCTGCGACTACGGTAACATGGCTCTCCCCCTCTCTGCTGTAATGTGTTTCATATGTTTTGTCTGATTTGTAAGTTAATTATTTAAATGTATACTATATTTCGAACCATTTAAATTTATTCATTTTGAATCGTGTGACGATGTCGAATCAAACGTTTCCAGTTGTCAAATTGACCAGTGGTTGGTTCGAAAGCCTGCTCAGCCCGAGTACGATCGATTACGAAAAATCCGCGATAGTCTGGCTGATTCGCAGTACGTACTGGGACAGTAGGAAAGGGTGACAATCGGGCTCCGATTTGTACGGGATCCCCATAAATAGTCGTTCCTGTCCCAGTGGCTTCAAAGTAAGCGACTGACATAAATACAACAAAGGTATTACTACGGGTCGTTGTATTCGCGGCAATTTTCGACAGGATACGATTTCGGGTATGGGAATCCACGGCAACGCTACCGGCATTAACATGCTCAGCATTGGTCGCCAATTCAAACAGAAGTCGTGGATTAGCAGAACCAGATTCAGTCGGTAAACTCCGAAAGATTGTATGCTCACGTAAATTTTGCACATCAGTTGC
The DNA here is from genome assembly GCF_007748175.1 of Gimesia aquarii. Lineage (NCBI taxonomy): Bacteria > Pseudomonadati > Planctomycetota > Planctomycetia > Planctomycetales > Planctomycetaceae > Gimesia > Gimesia aquarii. The sequence continues at coordinate 760,832 of NZ_CP037422.1, read as the reverse complement.
ACTGCTTGCTGGTGTTGAATGGTAAAAGCTACGGAAAGGTTGCGAGCGCGAGACTCGTGGTAAATCTAGTCTAACTGGTGTACCCGGAATTCGAGCTGGGTTTGCGAGCCCGGGATCAATATTATCTCGGGAGTCAATAAATGCCTGCCACCAGTCACCGCCACCCAAATGAGGCGCATTCAGACTTGGATGGTTAGGGTCGCCAGACATATCCATCGTAAAGGCATCTGTGTCGTCTAATAAAGCCGCCAAGATCGAAGGATTACGAATTGTATTGAGATTGATACGTCCAGGCACTCGAGGATCGTTGAGTGGATTACCCAATTGAAGGTGACTTCGGGTAGGAACTTCTACGAATTCCAGGAAGCGAAACCAGCGGTTGTCGTCGGTAGTATCACTCGCGTCTGGACCATTAGGGTCCAGGAATTTTTGGGTTCCAGCAAATTTAACATCATTCTCTCTAAGCACATCTGTAGCAGAACCGGCTCGTCCTTGCTTGCCAGCTACGGTTGCCAGATCGCGCGTAATGCGATTGGGTCCTACAATGGGCACACTGAATAATTCGACAATTGAAGCATAGTCACGATCAAAGTGAGGTTGCCAGACATGAAAACGAGGCCGGTCATCTGAAAAAGCCCAGCCACGCTCAGCAGAATTGTCAGCGCCACTGGCATTGTCGTCATCAAAGCCAGAAATTCCATTCGCACCATCAGGACCAACGCTGCCTATCCCTGTATTCGAATTTGTTGTGCCAACTGTATTGGCTCGATAACTCGAACCGGCATTGCCGGCAGCATGGGTTGCGTTCCCTGAACCACGTGCATAGAGAGGTTGAGAACGTTCATAACTTCGAAGTTGATTCAATTGATCTTGAATCTGTGTACCAATAGTTGCTTGAGTCAATGTAAATTCATTCATCCCTGTGACAACCATACTGTCAACTTCAACCCATGGGTTGTCTGCATTATCAATAGCATTATTGACAGCGGGGGTATTACGTCCTAAATGCGCTCGCCGCATGAGCCGTACAACAAATGTCAGGCTATTAAAATTCGTGGAACCAGAAGCGGTATTCGAATCGTTCAGGAAATCGCCTCTGCCGGACATCGGTGTCACGGTATCTGACTCTCTGGTTAACAAAAAGTCAGTGGTGTCATCATCAGTAATCAGATCAATGGCAGGTGTAGATATATCGAGAGGTACGATTCGAGTGAGAGTTGGGAGACCACTACCCGTATAATTCGGATCCACCTGGAAATAGCTTTCGCGCGGCATACCAGACATCGGGTCGGTATTTTCATCATCACCCGCACTACGAATCGAGAAGATGCCGCCACTGCCAACTGAACCGTTGCGTAGCGTTAACCTGCGCTTAAAACTATTGCTTGAAAATTCAGAGTCAGCGGGCAGATTATCAAGATCATCGTGATCTGCATCTACTGAATCAGCTCGCGGTTCGAGACGAATCTGCCAGGCATCATTGTTGAAGCTGATGGTCTGTGGACTAGCATTACGTAATTCAATGTAAGAGAAATAACGATCCTCCTCATCGTTATATTCGGTTGCACCATGATCAACCTCTGTTCCTCCGCTATCTGTTACTTTGGGAGCTTTAATCGCCAGAAACTCACTCAGTGTCAGTTTTTGAGCTTCGACACCGAAGACCTCAGCACGATCAGTTTCGCCAGCACTGGTATAGGGATTGTCATCCAAATTCCAGCCATTATTCAAATTCGTGTCATATTCGAAACGGGTAATCACATCATCAGGGTCTAACGCATCTACAACGTTAACTGCAAACTGAGCCATCTCCTCCAGTTGTGCATTTGTGTAAAGTGCATTTCCAGAATTATCTAAGCTATAATCGGTTGAGTCACTACCGCCGCCTAATGTGTAAAGCAATACATAGATATCCCGGGCCATCAATTGACGATCGTAGCGCGCCCAAAATTCCTGTTGTTCCATTGTATTCGGAGGATACGCGGGGAGATTAGGGTACACAAGAGAGCCATCCATTGGATCAATATTGCTTTCTCCATCCCAGCTGGTATTAATCACAGTTGAAGACAAACTGTCAAGTACACCATTCCCATTCAAATCCTCACCAAAATCCAATAAACCATTTCCATTCGAATCTTCCCCCGAATCGAGTACTCCATTGCCATTCGTATCTTCACCTACATCCAGCGTACCATTTCCATTTAAATCTTCGCCAGGATGCGGGGTCAAAGGACGAGTTGTCACGGTTTTTCCTGTTCCCGTCTGATCAAATACCAGAAGCTGATTTAAGTTTAACTTCATCTGAAAACGGGGAATCGCTGAATTTGTATTATTAGGAATGACCGTAAGAAATGAGTTTAATGCAGGGCGAAATGGATCTAGATTATCAGGAAGAAAACTAAATGGAGGAAATTGTCCACTCGCAAATTCCCAGTCTCTGAAGCCGGGAATTCTTGGCACAGGTATGCCAAACTGTTTACGATCCCAACTCATTGTCGTAAATTTTTGACGAATAGGATCTCGACGTGCATTGACAGATCCTGAACGTCCAAAATTAAAGGGTAGTAAATCTTCCAGACGTGAACTCACACCAGTATTATCACGGTCAGTCTGAGACAGATGCAGGAAGGCAAGGTCATCGGCGGCAAAAGGCTCATCATAGGGGCGTTGTACTTTTTCGAGATCAACGGTCATCTCATCTGCATCATCCAGTAAAATGAAGTAATCTGGGTGACGATCTTTATTAGAGTTTTTGAAAAGACGTAACCCATCGCTGTAACGAACGTTACCTGCAACTTCGATGTCCTCATAGCCTCTCCAACCATTAAAACTAATGGCGGCTTGACGATAACTACTTCCCGGTTTGTTAACTCTTCCCGAACCATTGTATGCCAGTGGATGCATAAACGCGTTCACATTTGCCCGACTTCCATTGAGCGATCCACTGAAAACACCACCTTCATAGCGATTGGCGTTATCATCCACGAGTGTCTGACCCGCGCGAGGAAATGTAACTATTGTACCACCAGTAGTATTGACTACAAAGATATTCTCAGTAGGAGTATTTCGCTGGGCGTCATACAACAGGTTCGGCTCCCCCCAACGACCAGCATAGAGGTCAATAATTTCGTTTTTAGTACCATTGTCACCGGGGTTAGCGGGTGCACCAAATTCGGCACGACCATAATTCAAAAAGAAATATTCCATATTCGAGATTTCACGCCAGTCTCGAGTACTTTCGTAAGCGTTCTGAAAAACACCGGCTGTACCATATGTATGGGGAGCTGCAATCAATCCATGAGGATAGGGAAAACCACCAAAGAATAAACGGTGTTGTTGAAAAACAGCAGCTGCACTGGCCGATCCATCCAAGTCACCTGTTGGACTTATTTCGGGTCGTGCATTGAGCACCCACTGTGGATTAATTTCTCCAGGCGAAGAAAGCCCCATGTTGGAACGGGACAGGAAAAGATATTTGTCAGAAAACGTCGCACTATCTTCACCAAAAAAACGACTGCCTGGAGCATAATTCAAATCAATGTCATCCGGTCTGCGCATGTTCCCGGCTGTATTCAAATTAACCAATGCATCCAAGTCGTATATCGTAAAGGAAAACAGGGGGATGATATATTTTGTTGGATCGTTGGGATTTTGGATCGGTGGAAAATCCAAATCCATCCAGATACCATCTACAATCCCATCATCATCATTATCCACATCCAATTCAATAATGGGGCTATTTGTAACAGAGTCAAAAGAATCTGTAAAAATGCCTAATTCACCATGTATCGTAGGATTTCCGCCAGTAATATTTAACAATGGCTGAAAAGGAAATGAAGTTGTAAAACGTGTATCTCCTGGGGCATTTCCGCTGGGATCTACAAACAGGTGGTCTGGATGCGGTCTGAGTACCATACCAGCCGTATTAGCATTACTATACCAGTCAGGGTAGTGCGTACCGCTTCCATCTCTTAAAAATTGAGGTCGCAAGAATGAAGGAATAATCACTTCCCTCAGGTTGCCCCCGTACAGAGTATAGCCCTTGTAGGCCAAGAAGAGATTATTGATATCAGGTGCAGTATAATCGACGTCTGGTTCGGGGAGATTGCCACTTTGTAACCCTGACGGCAACGTACCGCCATGTGCGCCAACACTATGATTTAAAAACAGTAAATCCTGGTTGGGATCTGCCGTACCATCGTAATCCTGGTCAACCACGAGATTGCCTAAGCCATCATATATCACGTTGATCCCCTGCCCGGAAAATGGGTGTGGGTCTGTGCCGAACATCTTGGGCAACAGAGAATGCCATTTGCCGTGCAGTGCGCTGTTATGTAGACTTTCATCAGGCCCGACGATTAATTGTTGAAGTCCCCAGTTGAATAAAACATCAGCGTCGAGGCCTGGATCGGCTTCATTCAGTGCAGCCTCTGTGAAATATTGCGCACTCCGCTCCTCCTGCGAAGAAAAAGTAAAAAACACCACTCCGAGTAGGGAAAGCATTGCTAATAAGGCGATCACAACCAGTAACGTCGATCCTCGACGACTCTGATAAATCGAAGCTAAATGCTTGTTTGTTTGTTCTGTCTGTTTCATGGAAACCGGCTTCATTTCAAAACCTCCCAAAGTAGCCAATGGCCGTGGCCCGGATCGGCACAATGGGGAAAATACCTACTTGTGTTGTGAACTCATCCCTCGCCCCGATTCCTCAAAGGATGAATCAAGGTCATTTGTCTGACTTGACCGGAAGAAGGGTCTTCATATCGAATTAAAATGCGAATTGCTGTTAAAGGTGATGCCCTGGGAACCGGATCTTGATTTGCTAGATCGTAGTCCGGTACTTGTGGCGCTGTCTCTGAAACTGTTGGGTCAGATAACATTGGAAAAGGTGGATCACCATCAGCGCCCGTAACGCCCGCAATGCCTGTAGGATGCCAGGTGTCAAATACATTCTTCCATTGCGAATTGCCGTGGTCTGTGTTCTGTCTTGCACTAGCAGCAAATCGCAAAGCTCTTGCCCCACCAATGTCAACAAAGTCTTGTCGAATATCATCAAACACTTTGATATCAAAGGAACGCACATTCGAAAGCACCAGATCTTCGGAACGCCGGGAACCATTTCTCAGTAAATCGATTACTCGATCATTGGGATTAACAATGAGGCTTGGAGCTGATGGGCTCATGGGGTTCCCGCCACCACCAATCGAAGTGTCCATCAGATCCTGAGGATAATTAAAATCCGGATGAGATGTCTCTTCATGAGTAAAACGACCAATGAATAACTGAGGAGGGTTGGTTCCCGTAGTGCTGGGCGCGAACTCTCGCGAGAGCCCCGTCTCATGATTAAATCCAAATCGAAGCCGAGGATTTCCAAGAGGAAAATTCCCAGTACTTGAGTTATCTAAATCAGAGAGGTCATGAAAACGTGCATAAACGGTTGTATTAGTAGGGTCTAAAATAAATGCGGAATAGTCGAAATCGCCCCAGAAATTATCACTTCTAAATCTTCCTTCTCCATAAAGTGGAGCGGGTGTGGTTCCTGACCTCAGAAAAAAAGGAGTATCTGCTGAATCTGAAGCGACAGGTTGTGAATTTTGTGTACTCGACAGGGATAATGGTTCCCGAATTAGCATGACACGACGATACAAGTTGCTGCCTCGTAAAAAGTAACAAACTTCCGCTGCAGAGGACTGCGAAGCACCGTCTGGCACAATTCGGCCATCGTCAGCTTCGGGTTGATTAGGATGATTTGCTAATCGCGTGCCGCCATCTGGTGTCCTTCCACTTAAGTCCAAAGCGCGTCCAAAATAGAAATCGTCTGTTTCTGTTTGTCCGAGGTTGGAAAAACGAGAGACCGTAAACTGGATAAAATCGTCGGTATCATCGTTGGGATCATTCTCTGAAATATAAAAATAACCTTGTCGATCTTCTTGGTGAAAACGCGGACTGCGTGGGTCATCAGGAGCTGGTGATGTAGGCGGTACCGTAAGTGGATTCGTAAAAGTTGTAGTAGCGGCGAAGGGCAGCAGATACTGGAATGTACGACGATCCAAATCGGCTTGTAACATCGTGACTAACAGTCGCTCACGTTGATCATTTTCCGAAATCCCTCGCTGTAATGTCATCGAACCGGCAAGAATCTGGAAAATCTCTGTAAACATCAACATCATCAACAGCACCAACGCCACCGAAACCAACATCTCGACAAGCGTAAACCCATCACAAGAACGATTTATTTTTCGTTCGAAATGTCTTTGATTAGAGGTGTTTAATGTTTTCATAAAAGACTTCACTCAATAACGAGACGTTTTAGCAACAACGAATTGATGCATGTATTACCTTGTTTTATTTCCTAGAGGGTAAACCTGAACAACATTGGGCATTAAAATAATACCAGGCATCTGATTTGAAGGGTCCGTAGAATCATCGCCAGGAGGATTGATCCTCTGAATGATTGGCTGATCCAGTGTAATCAGAGCATTTGAAGAAAGGTCATCTTCAACTCTTTGAATGCGATACCAGCGTGCATTAATGGAATCAAAAATATACCCCCCTTTTTTTAATTTAGGTGGAGTGCTGACATTCCCGTTAAAATGCACTCGGCACTTTGTATTACCTTCAACGAAGCCTGTAACATTATGTATAGCTTCCAGTTCGGGATCGTAGTTACGGCGAAAAAAGACAACAACATCGACAGAGGCCACATCACTGGCAATTTGACGACGCACCGTTAACAGGTATGAGTAGCGTTGTTCCAGTACCTCAATCCGTATCTTGGAAATACTTTCATAAAGTTCGTTGTCAGGTAATGGATCAGTAAAACTGATCTCAGCAGAACCGGCATTAATATTGGCACCTGTAATGTTGCGGACTTGAACCTGCTTGCCCGAGGTGTCATAAATCAGCATGCGGCCGCCCGTCAGTCCTGAAACCGTCTGACTGAGTTCCGTCAAATCAACGATCCCGGAATTGATATCTCGTGTATCAATGAAAATTGTATCACGGGTAGTGTTGATACCATCTGGAAAGGCGGTACTGGTTGGAATACCCTCGTAGAGTAGAATCCAGCTATCCTGCTGTGTAAAGAAATTGACTGCTGACAATGGAGCAGTTGGATCGGTGATTGGAGTGCCGACCAGACCGGCATGAAATCTGGGAACACGGGTTACTGCGCCACCGGCCCCATCATTTCCAAAGCTTGCTTCTAATCCTGTGCCATCGAAAGCTGCATAATAAGCACCAAGCGGGTCAACGATATAGTTGCGATTACGACGCTGATGTGCGATATGTCCATTCGGATCAAGCGTATCACCATCCGGATCAAAGACGAAGACTGTAGGAAAAGCATCGATGAGTGCTTCCGCATTATAACGTAACACGGTGGCATTCGTCAGTTGCGTTGCCTGAACACTACGTTGTACAGAAAGCGGAAATAGCGCTGCCAACGGAATGATTCCCAGCCCCATAATCATCACCGACATGAGAACTTCCATCAGAGTGACACCACTGCGATCTGCGTGTCGATGCCGGATAGCCGTGTTAATAGTTCGCTTCTGGAGTTGCTTCATTTGGCGACCTCCCCGGTTTCGGCATAAAAGAACACATCAGGCGACCAATTGGAAAGAGGTGGAGGAGGGAGTACAGAATTAAAAAACATCGGATAAGCGCTTACATTGCCCGTTCGAGTAAAGATAGAGAGTATAGAAGGAGCTGTATTCAACTCGACTCGCCAGGTGACCCCACCTTCTGTAAAAGTGTTGCCTTCAGTACGTGCTGCCGCACGAATAAATTCACTAGGATTATTTCCACTGGTTCCAGGACCCGTACAAACATAAATACGATCATAGGGTTTGAAACTGAGATCCGCTTCCGAAGTTGTCGGCGTAATAAAACGAGCCGGGACAGTCACTTGATCTCCTTCAGAGTAACTGGTGCCTCCCTTCCAGGTTGACTGAATATTTTCGAGAGTATCAATCACAAAATGAATCTTTCCTCCACTGGCTTCGCTTCCCGCAATAGAACCTCGGGGAGAAAACATCAGGTCCAATTGGCTGGAATAAAGACGAAAATCATCCGTTCCCGGCCAAAGTCGTTCGGCAAGATCGTCAGCCCCACCGCTTCCATTATCATCCACACCCGCATTGCCAGGTTGATTATCATCGCCTAAGTCAACAGCAGTGATGCGCCAACTTGCTGGAAGAAATGAACGGTCCAGGTCAATAGCTGTACCAGTAGGCAACAGAGTCGGTTCTTCACCTGATAAAACGACTGGAGGCAGTTCCAGAAGGTAGGTTGAAGGACCACTTCCAGGAGCAAACGCAACCACTTCGGTAGAGTCAGAAGTTCCCGCGTCACGATAAGCTGTGGTTAAACGCAACACTTCATCTGTATCAGGATCAAAAACAGGAGGATTAGTGTAGTGCTTCGAAATGGGTGAATTATTCAAGTCGATTGTGTACCAGGAACCGCTACTATCGCCGGGAATTTTAATCCTTGCTCCATCAATCAATTGCCCACGATCGTATAAAAACCTCCAATCTGTGCCTGCTCCACGCACATTCAATATGGTATCGACAATGCTATCAGGAGGATTGCTGGCATCAATTCGTTCCAATCGAATCACTCCCTGATTCCAATTGGGACTGGGTGCGATATAGACCATGCTGGTCACAGCAGTCGGGTTATTGGGATCAACCAAAAAACGGACCCCCCGGGGTTCTTTAGCATAAATAGCCCGGTCGCGTGCACCAGCTAAATAAGATTGCACTTGGCGAGATCCTCCCCGTGTCAGGTCAGAAGAGAGTGCAAAATTGATGGAAGTTACTGTCATCACAACCAGGATTGCGAGGATAGAAATCACAACCAGTAATTCTACGAGCGTGAAGCCCAAACGTACTGAAACAGAAGTGTACGTTTTCTGCGACAGTCTGAGCGACAACATATTGTAATTGCGAAAGGCTTGCACGGGTTTACCTGCCTCCTGCTCGTTGATTATGGTTTGTGATATTATCATAAATCCCATCGACAACTGGTAATATCGGCTGTGCTAACACACCGTTATTGGCTTGATCATGTGGTTCATAGAGCCCCAGAACACCATCCTCTCCAGCCGAAACAATCAATGGCAACCAAAACGTATTCATCGTCGCATATTCACCAAGAGTATAAGTTGCAGATGAGTTGAAGAGAGGCGATAATAAGTTACCCGAACGATCATCTTCATGTTGAATACGACCTTGTGGGTCATCGGCATCCACATTCAGTGGATCAGCTTCATTGAAACCTGCAGCAGCGACTGGAGGTAGGCCGTCAAAAAAGATACTGGCAATGGTCCGATCGGCAGTACCCCCAGTAGGCTTAATCAGGCGGGTAGGCCAGCGGTAAAATCGTAGTGGCCTGCCCCAGCCATCGACAAATTCTTTAAGACCATCGCCGTCAGTATCAGCAACTTCGTTTGTTGTAAATGCATCTTCACCAACCGGGGGAACACCATATATCTCGTGATTCGTCAAAATATAATACAGATACTCAGAACTGATACTGGCTCCATCATCGCCGCCAACTTTACCGGCAGTCCCAGGGGCACCGATTAAGTTATCCATGGCCGTATCCACACTTGGATTCTCAGCAATGTATTGTGGTAAGTTTTGTCGAAAAATATCTTTGCGAACCAAAATTTCCATTACAGGTCTGGGAAGACCACGATATTTGGCTCCCAGACTGGGATTATTCACATAATCTGTATATTTTTGATTAATCAATGACTGGATGAACTTTTGATTTTTACTGGAATCCAGTGCTTTTCGCATCGCTTCAATTCGGTCGTGCACCAAGCCATTCACTTTGACAATCGTTGCCATTGTCGCTCTTTCACGGGCCTTGTTTCCCATGTTTCGTACCACAATGGCTGATGTCGCGATTAAAAATAACAAGATGCCGACAACCATCATCAATTCCACGATCGTAAAACCACTTCGCGTTGATTGAACTGATTGATGAATTACTAAACGTCGCATTGTAAAAACCTGGCTTTATGAAAACGAATTTTGATTACTTCAAAGAACCGCTGACAAAATTGGTGATGTTGTCAGCTTCGACGGTTCGGTCATCTAAATAAGTAGGAGGTTGAGGGCCGGGAAAGTTTTTGTCTGGGTCATAGTTCCCGCCTACCCCATACTGGAAATCGGCACCAGGAGAAATAATCTGATAGGTCTTAGCTTTGTACGGTATCCCAGGAGTTGAACCATGAGCTGAACTCCCCTCACGATAGACACTCTTAAAACCCAATAATACAGGTAATTCTGAATCTCGATAACCGCGTCCATCATAGCTGCTAAAGTATAAATATGGTTTTTGCTGACCGGGAAATGAATCGAGATATTCTGGAGCAATATCACCATCAGTGTCTACAAAACGGCTGTTATCAAACTCGAAGTAAGGCCCACGTCGACTTGAATTGGTAGCAGATAGCGCAGCAACACTCGAACCGGGATTTAGGAATGGTTGAGCAGGATTTTTGGAAAAACCATAAACCCTAAAAGTTCCATCTGCAGTTTTCTCATAGACACCGCCTAAAAAAAACACCAGACATTCGCCCGCATTGAGAGTAATATCATTATCAAGTGCATCGCCATCTCCGTTGATGTCCTTATCTAACGAAAAATCAAACTGAGGCCACAACTTTCGAATTAGGTTTTTATCGCGCTGACTCCAAGTTGCGCTGCCTGATTCATGCAACACAATCCCACTCGGAGGATCCATACCAAAATCGGCTTTGAACGCAGTGATTGCCGCTTCCAGGCTGGAAATTTCTGCACGTACTTGCGACTGCTGTGCTCGGAGTCTTACCGCACCAATGGCCGGAATCAGCAAGCCGAGTAGAATCAGGATGATCACAATGGCGACCATGAGCTCGATCAGCGTGAAAGCACGTCTGTTTCGTTGTGACGCCTTAAGGGCTGTTGGCGACCGACGTTTCATTGTTAACTCCTAACTCTTTTCGAAATAACAGTTTGAGTACAGAGAAGCCTCTTCACTTTGTGCTGAGCATAAAATCAAGAGAGAATTCTCTAACTAATTTTAAGGGCAAATTTCGTGCCCGGAAATCTCGTAAAACCGTAACACTATTATATCAAATGCTTTACGATTTTTTAAACTTGAAATACCCACTTAAATAAGAGAGAAAAACTGTATTATTTTGCTACACTCTCTCTAAAATACTACGAAAGGTCATTCAACAGTTTAATCAAGGGCATAAAGAGCGCAATTACAATAAAGCCCACGATTAAACCAAGAACAATTACCATCAGCGGCTCCAGCAAACTCACTAAAGCGTCCACGAGAACGGCAACCTCTTCATCATAGACGTCGGCAACTTTGTAGAGCATATTATCGAGTGCCCCTGTTTCTTCACCCACGTCTACCATATTGACCACGATATCATCGACAATCCGCGCTTCTCTTAGAGGAACCGCCATTGTTTCCCCTTCGCGGATCGCTGCATAAATTGTGTCGAATGCTTTTTGAAATACCATATTTCCGGCCGTATCACGGGCGATGATAATCGCCTCTAGAATCGGCACCCCGGAGGCAATGAGCGTTCCCAAGGTACGACACGTTCGCGCGGTCACCGACTTACTGATAATCTTCCCCAATAACGGTATGCGCAGGGCGATCCAGTCAATAACGAACGCGCCTTTTTTATTCTTCTTGACAATTTTGATAAAGATCCACAAGGCAAGAGGAATCGCCGGAAAGAGGTAAAAGTAGGAAACCACAATATCACTCATGCTCATCAACAAAAGCGTAATACCAGGCAATTCTGTACCGAAATCGAGGAAGATCTTTTTGAATTTCGGAATAATCCAATACATAATGAAACCGACGATCAAACTGGCAACGGTGATCACCGCCACCGGGTAGATCATGGCTCCCTGGACTTTCTTCTTTAAACTTTGGGCACGTTCTTTAAACTCAGCCAGTCGCTGAAGGATGACTTCCAAAGCACCACCGGCTTCACCGGCTTTCACCATGTTGACATAAAGGTTGTCAAAACACTTAGGTTGTTTACCCATCGCTTCGGAAAGCGTATTTCCAGATTCAATGTCTTCAATCACCCCATCCAGAGATGCTTTTAAGGGTCCCGGTTTTGCCTGCGCTTCTAGAATACGAAGACTTCTCAAAATCGGCAGACCTGCATCCTGGAGAGTAGAAAGCTGTCGCGTAAAGGTAGTCAACTGCTTCGGACGAACACCACCAATGGAAAAACCACCTTTTTTGGGACTGGCTTTCTTACCCCCTCCACCCTTTGCGGCACCGCCTTTTTTCTGTTTCTTGCCACGGCCTTTTTCGGCGATTTTCGTAACGAAAAACCCCTTCTCTTTAATGAGAGTCTGGGCATCTGCTTCAGTAGGCGCTTCGATGGTGTCTTTCACCTCGAGTCCTGTATTATCCATTGCCTCATATTGATAAACCGGCATGGCGTTACTCCATCAAAAATCATCTAAAAAAGTGTTTGTGTTCTGTAGCAAGCCTTAAAGCTCGACGTTACTCAATATCTTCCATCACAGTTTCTCGAACGACTTCGTCGATCGTGGTAACTCCGTCAAAAATCAATTTCAATCCTGCTTCTCGCAATGTGGTCATCCCCTGACTACGAGCCACATTGCGAATGTCATCTGTTGAAGCATCAGCGGTAATCAAATCGCGAATTTCATCAGTCACATCCATCAATTCATAGAGACCAGTTCGGCCCTTATACCCTGAGTTATTACAGGTCGCACAACCTTTCCCGTAGTAGAAACTGTATTGACGAGCCTGTTCGATCGGGAGCTGCAATTCCATTAACAATTCGTCACTAGGTTCAAACTCGGTACGACATTCCTTGCAAATGGTTCGCACCAGACGTTGTGCCTGAATGGCTTCCACTGTCGCCGTAATCAGGAAGGTTGGAACACCCATATCACGCAAACGTGTGATCGCCGAAGGTGCATCGTTGGTGTGCAATGTGCTAAATACCAAGTGCCCGGTCAGTGCACTCTGGACTGCAATTTCAGCGGTCTCGTAATCGCGAATTTCGCCAATCAAGATTTGATCGGGATCGTGACGCAAAATTGCCCGCAATACCGAAGCGAACGTGACGTCAATATCAGGATTTACAGGAACCTGAATCAGACCATCAATGTCATATTCAATCGGATCTTCCGTCGTGATGATTTTTTCCTCGATCACGTTCAACTCATTCAATGCGGAATACAAGGTTGTCGTTTTTCCACTTCCGGTCGGGCCGGTAACCAGCACAATTCCATTGGGTCGGTGAATCATTTCACGGAATCGTGTGAGCGTAACAGGATCCATACCGATCTTGTTTAAGTCCAACTGCACGACAGTTCGGTCAAGAACCCGCATAACTACGGCCTCACCAAACAGTGTAGGCAACACACTCACGCGCAAGTCGACGGGATTCCCACCCACGTTTAGTTCAATACGACCATCCTGAGGCAAACGTCGTTCTGCAATATCCAGATCCGCCATAATTTTAACACGCGAGACAATCGCGTTGGCCAAGTGACGAGGGGGGGGCACCATTTCATACAAGACGCCATCTGCGCGAACACGAATTTTGAATTCATCCTCAAACGGTTCCAAATGAATGTCACTCGCCTGATCTTTAATGGCCAACAACATGACCATATTCAGCAGTTTCCGAATGGGCGCGGCATCGGCAATTTCTTCAGAAGACGAAAGATCATAAACGTTCTTACCATCTTCTTCACCAAGTTCATCTTCAATGGTTCCAATTACATCTTCGATGCTATCTTCATGCTCAGAATAGTGACGGGCGATTGCTTCTTCGACATCATGCAGATTCGATACAGCCCCGCGAACGTCGTAACCCAGAAAATTTCTCAAGTCATCCAAGGCTGCCACGTTTTGAGGATCAGCCATAGCGACTGTCAGCACATCGTCTTTCAACGAGACAGGCATAATTTTATAAATCGATGCCATTGTTTCGGGAACAAGTTCAAGTACTTTGGGTGAGATATTCGTTTCTGCCAACTCGACGACCGGCATGCCCCACTGCTCGGCCAGAGCCTGCGTAACTTGCTCTTCGGTAACCAGTCCCATCCGAATCCCGACCTGGCCAATGACTTCACCCGGACTCTGTTTTTGTTCTTCCAGAATATCCCATAACTGATCTTCTGAGATGTATCCCAGATCAACCATGATTTGACCAAGGCGTCTTGCTGCCATGTGTGTCTACCTTCTTTACGCTTTCGCTTCGTTCTAAAATGAAGGATCAAATATTATTGCTGTGGTTATATTTTTCGACTAATCTTCAAAATCATCTTCGTCTTCATCTTCATCTTCCAATAAGCCTTTCTTGGCCATCGCAATCTTGGCTTTGAGTTCACCGGGATTGTTGGATCGCATGACAACATCTTTTTCCTCACATAGGCCGTCACGCCAAAGATTGAACAGGGCATCATCCAATAGTTGCATTCCAAATTTTCGCCCGGTCTGAATACTCGAATTAATTCGATAGGTCTTGGCTTCACGAATCAAGTTGGCAATCGCCGGCGTAACCACCAGCATCTCGTAAGCGGCCACGAGGCCCTTTGGCTTTTTAGGCATTAGTGCCTGACTGAGAATACCGATAATGGACGTCGACAACTGAGTCCGAATCTGGTCTTGCTGGTTAGTAGGAAACACGTCGATAATTCGATCCACTGTTCCTTGCGCCCCCGTTGTATGCAAAGTTCCAAATACAACGTGCCCTGTTTCCGCAGCTGTAATCGCGGCAGAAATTGTTTCGAGATCACGCATTTCCCCCACTAGAATCACATCGGGGTCTTGCCGTAAGGCACGTCGTAGTGCTTCGGGGAAAGTGGGAACATCGACCCCAATTTCGCGTTGGTTAATAGTCGACAATTTGTGGTCGTGATAATATTCAATGGGATCTTCCATCGTGATGATGTGGTGATCCATAGTATCATTCATATGATTGATCATACTGGCCAGACTGGTCGTTTTACCGCTACCTGTAGGACCTGTCACCAGAAAAAGACCACGAGGGCGCTCTAGCAGATCACCAATGACTGTGGGCAGTCCGAGCTGCTCAAAAGTGAGGAACTCATTCGGAATACGCCTAAGCACCATCGCAATATGACCACGCTGCTTGAACACAGACACACGAAATCGTGCTTTGTCACCAAATGCAAATCCGAAGTCGGTCCCTCCAACCTCCTGCAGTTCCTGCTGATTTCGCTCAGGAGTGATACTCTTCATCAATGCAACAGTATCGTCTGGCTCGAGGCTTTTCGTCTCCAGTCGGACCATACGCCCCCCAACTCGAACAACGGGTGGCTGGCCTGTCGTGATATGTAAGTCGCTCACTCTCTCTTTAACTACCGTCTCCAGTAGCTTATCAATCTGAACTGTTGCCATCCAAAGTACTTTCTGAAAACTTTTTATCTGAAAAGTGAGCTAGAACCAATTGCGATCCAAACTGAAGTCTGACACAGAAGTATTGATCATCCTTTGATTTACTTTGTTCCCTCTCCTTGAACAACCATTAACTTCTGAGTCTTCTTTTGTGATACAACTGGCCCGAATTAGGAATCTGAAAATTAAAACGATTAAACTTTAGATAAGACAGTTTAGATATGTAAAATGAAATCGCACGCCAAATCAGCGAACGTCAATGAATTATCCGGTAAACAAACTCAAAACTCAACAAAAGCCCTTAAAATAGATCAAGATCTTCACATGAGAGCTTGCATGCTTTTCGAACGAAAAACTGACAAAACGCACAAAACGGTCTACCCAAATTTGCAGCAAGAGCCCCAATTGATTATTCTAACCCTTTGGCTAATTTCATTGCCTCTGAAAGTGTGGTAATGCCCAGCAAGGCTTTATCAGCCGCGTCTTCTGCTAATGATTTCATACCGAACAAACGTGCCTGTCTTCTAATATTCTGAGAAGGCTCACTGCGAAAAGTCATTTCACGTATAGCAGAATTCATCATCATTAATTCAAAAACCGCTTTACGGCCTTTGTAGCCAGTATGTGAACATGTGTTGCATCCTTTGCCTCGATTGAAGATCGCTGATTCAAGCTGACTGGGGCTCAAACCGAGGTACTCCAATTCACCAGGATCCGGGGTATATGTCTCCACACATTTACCACAGACAACACGAACCAACCGCTGAGCCATGACCGCCATGACGCTCGAAGCAACAAGGAACGGTTGTACCCCCATGTCGATCAATCGTGTAATAGAACCGGGCGCATCGTTCGTATGAAGAGTACTGAATACCAAGTGTCCTGTCAAAGAAGCTTGAATTGCCATCTCAGCTGTCTCAACATCCCGAATCTCACCCACTAGAATCACATTAGGGGCCTGACGCAACATCGCACGAATGATTCGGGAAAAGTCCAAGCCGATATTATGTTTCACTTCCACCTGATTGATCCCTGGGAGGTAGTATTCTACTGGATCTTCTGCAGTAATGATCTTTCGGTCGGGCCGATTTAATTCACCCAAAGCACTATACAAAGTTGTAGTTTTCCCACTCCCCGTAGGACCTGTCACCAGAAAAATTCCATTGGGTCTACGAATGATGGTTTGAAATCGTCGATAGTTCTCTTCTGAAAATCCAAGATTCCGAATCCCCACTTTAATATTGTCTCGATCCAAAATACGCATCACAACAGCCTGTCCGTGATTCGTGGGAAGAATACTCACACGCAAGTCAAAGTCTTTTCCTCCAAAGGACGTTTTAATTCGACCGTCCTGTGGACGACGTTTTTCGGCGATATCCATGGAAGCCATAATCTTGAAACGGGAAACCAACGCCATCAACAATCGCCGAGGAGGGCTATCCCGCTCAATCAGAACTCCATCAATTCGGTATCGAATGCGAATGCGATCTTCGAAAGGTTCGACATGGATATCACTGGCTCGCATGTTTACCGCTTCGCTGATAATCAGATTCGCCAACCGAATTACAGGGGCGCTATCATCTTCTTCCTCTACATTGGCAGAGGTGGCCAACTCTGTGGCTGTGATATCAATGGCTGTTTCTGTAAACTCTTTCAACATCGTATCAACAGACTCAGTTTCACTTTGTCCGTAGTGTCTGTTGATCGCTGCCTGAATCGACTCGATGGGAGCCATCACAACATCGATGTCACGATTAATGATAAAACGCAGCTTGTCCAAAACCTCGTATTTCATAGGATCATGCAGCGCTATTTGCAGCGAATCTCCCTTCATTCCAACAGGAATGACCGTATTTTCCCGTGCCATTGATTCGGGAACCAATTCAATCACTGATTGGGGAATCTCAACTGACTCCAAATCGACAAATTCGTATCCATACAGGGAGGCTTGTGCCTGCGCAATGACCTCCGCACCGACGTATCCCAGCTTGACCAGAGCTTCTCCGGGAGAAATTCCCATTGAGCTGGCTAGACTTGAGGCTTCATCCAACTGAGCTGGACCTAGAAACCCATCATCTACTAACTGTTGCATCCAATCATCGGACATTCAATTTCTCCACGGAATAGAATCAGTTTCAACCCCAATAGAATCTGTTTTCCCATATCAAAGCCAGGGAATCAATTCTCAGGTTAAATCTGGTTGATAAAATTAATAGGAACTGAGGGCTGTTGGCAAACCTTCAGTAAGCTCCTCCTGCCTAATGAAAATACTTGTTACTCCTATCTCTATTGAGTTGACTGATCTCCGAATTTTCAAATAATCATTAGTGAAAGAGACTTAAGATATGTAGAGCAAGAATTGCCTATTTTTAATTTTGAGGTAGATCTCAAAGAGTGTCAAGGATGTAAATCGATATACAAAAAATACTTGAGAGAGTTTTCTCAGATCAAAGAAAAATGCCCCGGTAACGAGATCAAGACCTCTGAACATGAGCATTGTTCAAATTCGAAAGGAATGAAGCAAATCTTGCATAGCGGAAATGGTGGATTCAATTTGTGAGAGAGAATTAAAAGCCCCGGGACTGAACCGTAATGTCCCCCCATAATCCAACGACTGAATTGCACGATGGATTCGTGGTGCACAGTGTAAACCTGCTCTCGTCTGGATGCCGAAGTTTTCATCCAGGACTGATGCCAGTATCTGTGGTTCAACTATTTGACTCACTAAACTGACGACCCCCACTCGCGACTCAACCTGTTCAGGCCCCGGCACCTCGAAGTCAGGAAGCTGGCGAAAACCTTCCAGAAGGCGAGACGTTAATTCTTGTTCATGCTGGCGTAGTTGTATGACACCTTTTTCCAGAATGTATTCGAGAGCGGCCTTTAATCCAACCAGACCGGGGGCATTATGATTTCCTGATTCAAATTTATCAGATAAACTGAGTGGTTGTGTTTCTTCCTCGCTACGAGTCCCCGTACCTCCCTGGCGGAAGCTCCTCACTCGCTCAGCACTATCGGAACGAAGATAAATTAACCCTGTTCCTAATGGCCCCATCAACCCCTTATGGCCCGAGCAAGCTAGAAAATCAATCGGCATCTGGGAAACGTCCATTGGTAGATGTCCTGCTGTTTGTGCGGCATCTACAAGAAATAAAACTCCCGCTTTTTGAGCGAGCTCTCCGACTTCGCATACCGGTTGTATGGAACCGATCACATTAGAGGCATGATTCAGAATCATCAACCGCGTGTTCTCTCGGATCGCTTCACGAAAAGAAACCGCGTCCACTATGCCTTGTTGATTTGCCGGGACATAGGTCGTTTCCAACCCCCATCGTTCTTTGAGCGTCTGCAGGGGTCTGAGAACAGAATTGTGTTCCACATCTGACGTAATCACATGATCGCCGGGCTTGAGAACTCCATGAATAATAATATTCAGACTGTCCGTTCCATTAAAACTGAACGCCACTTCTTCAGGCCGAGATGCTCCCAATACCTGGGCTGCTAACTTTCGACACTGATCAATCGAGGACTGTAACTCGATTGAAGCCCGATAAGCACTACGACCAACGGGTGCTCCTACACACCGGTTATAGTGATCTACGGCTGAATAGACAGATTCCGGTTTGGGAAAACTGGTTGCTGCGTTATCTAAATAAATCGACTGCTGCTCACTCATTTTAATTTTACCAACCAGACTCTAAACAACACGTTAGCCTGTACCAGGTTTATTGTAGCGTCTCCAGGACTGTTTGAACCTCGAATCATCGCTTTGAAGCCGCTATGCTCAAATTAGACGTGATATAGAGCTTAACCGCCGATAGAGTACATTGGGCGATCTGGCTGAATAAATCGTGCCGTATTGATCTCATGTCCTTCTTTTTTAGCGGCAATGCTATTTCGTATCGCTTCAATTATTTGTTCATCGGAAGCATTCGATTGGAACAACTCCCGTATGTCTGTCTCTTCCAGGCTGAATAAACAATTCCGAAGCTTACCATCGGCGGTCAAACGAAAACGATTGCAACTCATGCAGAAGGGATTACTGATGGAGGCAATAAAACCGATTCGTCCCACTCCATCTTCAAAGACGAAATTAGAAGCGGGTGCACTTTGATCGGACTGCTTCTCTGCAACCAGAGGCATAATTCCCTGTGTGAGAATTTCTTGAATCTCATGTGCAAATAAGACCTTTTCTCGCTCCCACTGATTGTCTGCATCCAGGGGCA
Source organism: Gimesia aquarii (assembly GCF_007748175.1). Lineage (NCBI taxonomy): Bacteria > Pseudomonadati > Planctomycetota > Planctomycetia > Planctomycetales > Planctomycetaceae > Gimesia > Gimesia aquarii. The sequence goes on along the minus strand of NZ_CP037422.1, from coordinate 741,162 downwards.
TAAATTCAATAAAACGAATTTCTGCACCGGTTTCACGTGCCAAACGTCCAAACGGAACAATTTCCTCTTCCGACATATTACGAATCGAAACCGCATTGATTTTTACTGGATCAAAGCCAGCTGCGTGAGCTGATTGAATCCCCTCTATTACCTTCTCAAAGTCGTCACGACGAGTAATCTCTTCGAATTTCTTCGCATTTAAGGCGTCCAAGCTAATATTAATGCGCCTTAATCCAGCATCGTATAATTCTTGTGCGTATTGTGGCAGAAGAATTCCGTTTGTCGTAATCCCAATATCATCGATACCCGGGATTTCTGAAAGCATTTTAACCAGTTCGGGAATCTGTCTTCTGACTAGAGGTTCGCCGCCAGTTAAACGTATTTTATTCACTCCCATGGGGACCACGAGACGCACAAATCTGATAATCTCTTCAAATGATAAAATCTTGCTCCGATGCACAAATTGAACATTTTCAGAGGGCATACAGTAAAAACAGCGAATATTACAACGATCCGTGACGCTAATTCGCAAATTATTGTGCACACGTCCGAACGAATCGATAAGCTGATTTTGGTTTTCCATTAAAGCCTCACAAACTAAACGCACTCACTACGTCTCTCAAATCTCTACTTTCAGCCAGATCTCATATTTATTATAGCCAGTTGAAGGTATCTTCACTGCCTAATTCGTCTTGAATTCTCGATGTTCCCATTCAGATGTTCCATCTGACCAATTTTCTTTCTTCCAAATGGGTACGATTTCCTTCAAACGATCAATCAAGAAGCGACCTGCTTCAAACGCCTGTTTTCGATGAGCCGAACTAACGGCAATCGCCACACTGATCTCTCCTAAAGGCAGGTGACCGACTCGATGTTCGATGGCAACCGCATGCACGGGCCATTGTGTGCGTGCTTCTGTAATTAATTGTTGCATTGTCTTTTGTGCCATTTCGGGATAAGCCTCGTAATCCAGAGCAACCGTCTGACGACCGGCTGTCATTTCACGGACTGTGCCCAGGAATAACACCACAGCCCCACACTCATTGGAACGAACCCGTTCGGTCGTCGCGGTATAATCGATAGGCTGATCTGAAATGGAAATATAATCTGGAGTCATCATTTTTGAATTTACTAATCTGGAGTCAGTAATAAGAGAGTTCAACCACCACTAACCGGAGGAAAACAGGCGACTTCCTGCTCTGGATTCAGAATCTGACTTTCCCCTGCATAGGCATTGTCGATGGCAATCAGTAACTGGTTACTCAATGGTTGAAGCTCTGGATATTGTTCTGCAATCGCCAGCCGTAACTGTTCTACGGTCATTCCTTCAGAAATCGTCACAGATATTAATTCGCTGTTTACCAACTCCTTAGCACGGGCAAATAACTTAACATGAATCTGTTGTACTGTCATGAAACGACCAGTTTTTTCTTCTGTGGTTGCAGCTTCCACTCAATTTCCGGCATCAGGCCATACGAAAGTGCCAGCAGCTTGATCGGATGAATGGTCGGAATCCGAGTTTCCTGTTCCATCTGCATTTTGCAACTACTACACTCAGTAGCACCCGCTCTCACTCTTGTTATCTTCATATGATCGATCAACTCTCGACCGATCTGCTTTGATGTTTCAAAGGTGTCCCTGGCAAGACCATAAGTTCCCGCCATTCCCGAACAACCTTTCTCAATTGTATTCACCCTAAGCTCAGGAATCAAAGCGAGCAGATCCATAAGCGGGGATCGGGACGATAATGCCCTGGTGTGACAGGGTGTATGATAGTCCAATTCAAAATCGAGCGGCCCAAAATCCGTCCGTAAACGCCCCGATTTATGCAATTGCAGCAAAAAGTCTCCTGCTTCTGTCACTTGAGATGCAATGGCTGTACTTTCTTCATTCCGAACTAACATCGGATATTCCTGTTTGAGGCATATGGCAGCAGCGGGCTCCGAACAGATAATTTGATGCCCTTCCTTGGCAAATTCATTCAGAATTTGAATATTTTCCCTCGCCAGACTACGAGCCGCTATCAAATCCCCGGCAGAAACCATTGCCATGCCGGAAGCCAATTGATCTAAAGGCACATAAACGGAAATTTGATTATGTTGCAAGATTGCCAATAACGCATGCGCTAATTCGGGATCATGATAGTTGGCAAAATAGTCGACAAAAAAGATCACTAAATCAGGGTCTCCACCGGGCCGGGGACGTTTTGTGAATCGTTTCGGCACGGATCGCAAGAATGAGCGCCTCGAAAATAAAGGCAACTTTCGATCACGATGAATGCCCATCATTTTTTCCATCACCCAGCGTGCAGTAGAATTATTGATGGCCCAGTTCGCTGCCATCGACAGCGTACTGCCTAAGGCTCCAAAGGAATGTGCACGTGATAAAATCCAATCGGTTCGATCCAAGCCATTAGTTGATACATAAGCTGCTTTTGCCTCAATCGCCATTTGAGGTATATTGACCGTGGAAGGACAATCCAGCTGGCACTGCTTGCAGTTAAAACAGGTATCGGCCACCCTTTTGGTTTCTGTGGAAGTGAGCTGATTGGGTTGAATTTCGCCAGACAACAACCCTCGAAACAGATTCGCCTTCGCGCGAGGGGATGCTTCTTCTAATGGCTCTATGCGAAAAACTGGGCACATCCGAGATCCCGGATCCTGTCTGCGGCATGATCCACAACCGTTGCAACGGGAAGCCTCAATTTGTAGTTCTTGTGGCGACCAGTCCAGTTGTAAATCAATCAGTTCCGGAAATGTTTCAGGGACTGGTCTTAGATTTCGGATCGTCACATGGGGATCATCATTAATAATTTTTCCGGGATTGAGGAGATTATGTGGATCGAATGTATCTTTGATTTGGCGAAATACTCGATACAAATCGCCATACTGCGAACGGATAAAGGCGGTTCTGGCCAAACCGTCTCCGTGTTCGCCACTGATTGTACCATTTACAGCAAAGACGGTCTGATATAAGTCACGAGCAATACTCTCCAGGATCGGTGCGTTCTGTTGAGTCAACGCGGGAAGAAAAGGTCGCAGATGAATTTGCCCTGAAGCCGCGTGCGCATATAACGTGGCTGTGACCTGGTGACGTTGAAATACTTTCTGCGCTTTCTGTGAAAATTCATAAAGGCAATCCGGAGGAACAGCGATATCTTCGACAAAGGGCTGAGGACGTGCTTCGCCTGGTAATCGACTTAATGAAGGCACCACCTTTTGAGGTAATGACCAGAGAAAATCCACTTCATCAGCCTGATGTGTCTCCATCGCTACAACAACGCGCGAGTTCACGTTTTTCACAGCCAGGACCACGTTATGCAATCGACTCTGGACTTGTGAATCACTAAAGCCTACCTGCTCCACTAATAAAGCGGCTTCTGCTGCAGTTGAAATTAGTGAGGTAAAACGAGGGTCGGCTTCTCTTGCTAATGACAACAAGCGTCGATCCAGCAAATCACAGGCGGAAGGCTGTAAGTAAGTAATCGTTTGCACGGCACGAATTGCTGATGCCAAATCTCCAAATAACAACAGCGCAACACCACGGTGAGCCGGTAAAGGTGAAACATGCAATACCGCAGAAGAAAAAAATCCCAATGTACCTTCTGAGCCGACCAGTAAGCGCGCCAGATTCAGATGATTTCGTGTCTTGATTCCTTTTAAAAAATACCCACTGCAATTAGGAATACCGGAATTTTGTTTTTCCTGAATCAAATGTCGATTTTCAGTCAGGAGTTGGGAAAGCTTACTCAAAATCGTTCGTTTGACTTGCTCTGCACGCGCTTCAGCAGGTACTTCACCCAATAAAGGGGTACTGGTTGAAGAAGTTGTGTGAGGCTGGTTGAGAATCGAAAGACTTTCATTTCCTGCTTCAAAGCAGGTTCCATCTGAAAGCACTACTTCTAGTTGGTTAACATGATCACGGGTGGAACCAACACGTATGGCGCGCGAACCAGCGGCATCAATCGCCAACATACTGCCAATGGTTGTGACTTCCGTGTTGGAAGGATCTGGTGGAAAATACAATCCAAGTGGTTTTAAAAAACGATTGAGTTGCGCATGTACGACTCCCGGTTGAACACGCACCAGGTTATCATCCATCAACTCAAAGCCTGTCAGATAGCGTGAACAATCGACAACAATACCACTGCCTATGGCGTCACCAACTAATCCTGTTCCTGCTCCTCGCGGAATGAGAGGAACATTCATCTCATTAGCATATCTGGCGATCGCAATGATATCGTCGCGCTCGCGGGGATAAGTAATACATAAAGGAGGAACCTGATAGAGACTTGCATCACTGGCATAAATAGACAACGCCACCGGATCGCATCGCACATCACCTGTAATCAGGCTGGAAAGATCTTCTGCAATTCTTTGCTGTTGGCGGTCCAAAGTGATTCACTCTCGGGTTGAATTTCTTGCACGCGTATTGGTGAGGCTTGGCTTTGCTTCTATTCTATGCGATCAAAGTACATGGTTTGAACTGTCAATTCACCGAATCAGGCTTTGTATAATGAAATCAGGAACTCCTATGAAAGAACCCCTATAATATGAGCATTCGATAATCTTCCCCAAAACTGCCATTTCAGCTCAATTTGACCACAAAGCGAATCTCTGAGACCCTGGGAATCCAAAACACATTCAACATATCGACCGATTCAACGCTTCATCGATAGATTTCTGATCCTCTAATCTTTTTGAAAATCTGAAGTATCACGTCTCTGTTTCGATAACCATTCGCAGGCAGGTTGAGGCAAGCCTTCATGCCCTCCTTCGAAGATGGTGACACGTGCTAAACCGGAATTCCTTCTTAAATGAATGTCTCGACCATAGATTTTATCTGTCGCCTGATCAGTAGGCTGAGGAGTTTTCAATTTACTATAGTCCCAAAGTTGTTGCATCTCCTCTTTTGTAATCTGTGTCGTTCGATTTTTTTTTGCAATCGCATTAAACGCACGCAAGGTATGTGCAAAGGGTACAGAACCGGTCTTGCCATCGGTAACTCCTGCGTTCAGATCGAGAGGCAAGTCCGTTGCGTTCTCAATCCAATACAGGGGAGAACGATCGTGGTACTCTGCATCTATTTCAGACGAAGTGCCCGGTTTAGCAGTAAGCGACTTCAAAATCATGCGCGCATAGTTCTGAGGAACTCCCTCCTTAACATGAAAATGGTACCAGTCTGCTAAGTCACTGATACCAACCCAAGCCGAAGCCGCTGAAAACCGACCAGGATGATGCCCGGCCATTAACATCGTCATGTGGCCCCCTCCTGATGAACCCGCCAGATAAATCCGCGATTGATCGACTTGGTAATGCTCAATCATATAATCAATTGCATCCAGAATATCCTGCCGTGCCAATTTAGAACCGCAGGCTTCCGGCTGCTGATTTACACCTCGGAAATTGGGATGCAGATAAATCCAACCGCGCTTCACGGCTTGATCCTGCCACTTCGTATTACTCTGCTTATAGTTTCCGCTCCAGGAGTGTAGAAACACGAAGAGGGGAGTCGGAGTTGTCTTGGCCGAATCCGGTAACCAGATCAGAGACGGTTGCAGACTTTGATCCAAAGTGCTTTTGACTTTGATCAAACTCAGTGGAGGTCTATTGCTTGTCTGTGGTTTCTTGATTTGAGAATTTTTCTCAGACGCAATGAGATTCCCATTGTTTGCAACACACAGAATGAGGCAACATAGACTGACATTTAATCTCTGAATCATAAATCTACTCCGCAAATTTTGAATACTGATTATCTCTTACTTTTCTGGGGACTCATCGGTCTTCTGCTTTGCATATTCAATTTTTCCCCAGAGGTTTCCGCCCACTTTACCGTGCTGCCAGGTACCTGCATAACGCCCTTCAAAAAACATCACGCGAGAAGTAAAAGCTTTTCCCAATCCAGGAATGGTTAAATTTGTCAATGAAATAACCGGAGTGTCTCCCGCCCAATACACATTTAAAGGCATTGGTACACTGACGTCATGTTCGCCATACTTAATGCGTGCGGTAATCATCCATTGATCGCCGGATATTTTTTTTGCTGAGGCAATCTCATAACGTTCCTCACGTGGTGGCTTCCCATTATTTTTGCCATCAACGGAAAAATGTCCTACCAGAGTGGCACCAGACATTTGCTGTTCAAATTTCTTTTCGAGCATTTCCCGCTGAGTGGAATCCGCAGCCATTCCCGAGCCCAGGGACAACAATAAGACCATACTGCACATTAAACTTTTCTTTAGAAAACTCATCTTTTATGCCTCATGAATTACGTGTGAATTTTCAGAGCGAATTGAATTCGCTACGATACAACTATCCTACACCATTATTGCTTACAGGTGAATCATACGGTAGTACAATGACAGACTCTGATTTTCAATCTCTTTCTGAACCATCTGAAACTGATTCAGCCCGCCCTTCCGGTGTTCCCCCTGATTATAGTGTATTAACCCCTGCTTTTGAAAAGCTTTGTGATGTGATTGCCCGCCTACGGTCGCCCGAGGGTTGTCCCTGGGATCGTGAACAGACACTGGAATCCATCAAACCGTATACACTGGAAGAAACCTACGAGCTTTTAGAAGCCATCGATTCTGGCAATGATCAGCATATTATTGAAGAACTGGGAGATCTTCTGTTGCAAATCGTGCTCGATGCTCAGATCGCCGCTGATGAAGGCCGCTTTGATTTGACACATGTTGTCAATCGTCTGACTCAAAAGATGATCGATCGCCACCCTCATGTATTCGGTGATGTGACTGCAGAATCCCCGGCAGAGGTCCGCAAGAACTGGGATCAAATCAAAGAACAGGAAAAACAGCGCCGATCTATTTTTGATGGCCTGCCTCAAGATTTACCTGCGCTTGCACGCGCAGCACGGATAGCAGAGAAAGCAGCAAAAGTCGGATATGATTTTCCCCATCGGGATATGTTGTTTGATAAACTTCGTGAAGAGATTCAGGAATTGGCAGACGAAATTTATCCCGAGGGAAAAATACCCGATACCCCTGCAACGGTCGAAGCAGAAATTATCACAGACACGCAAATTGATGATCCAAAACTACGCGAGCGGGTCGAAGGCGAATTAGGCGATATCTTATTTGTGGTGGCCAACATCTCACGACGCTGGAAGATCAATCCGGAAGAAGCACTGCGTAAAAGTAATCGTAAATTTCAACAACGCGTACAAAAAATTGAACAGGAACTGGAAAAAGCGGGCCGCTCGATTCAGAGCGCTTCATTGCAGGAAATGGAAACCATCTACCAAAATATTAAGGTACAGGAAAAGCAAACTTCATAGAAGGATTTTGTCTCTCTCTCCTGATCTTAAAAAGGTAATTCGACACCCAGGCCTTCTTCGAGTGCCAATTGGTAAATCTCAGCTCCCATTGCCACATCTTCTACAGCCAAACCAACTGATTTGAATAATGTCACCTGATCGTCGGTCGCGCGTCCTGTCTGGCGTTCTGCCACGATTTCACACAAATCATGCATCAATCGCCAATCGGTAATCCCTTCCTCTACAGGCTGAATGAAATCTCCTGCTTCTTGCCTGCACTGCGTTATATCATCACAGACAATCACGTCAGCACGTTTGATTGTAGTACGATCAATTTCCCGCTTCGAACGGTGGTTCGAGCCAATGACATTCAAATGTGTTCCCTCATCGAGGACACGACCATCAAACAAAGGAGTTTTACTTGTGGAAGCACAAATAACAATATCTTTCTCAGCTGCTGTTTCATCTGGAGAATGGGAGGCTTTGACTTCCACATTACAAAGCTCCGTCATTTCTTCGGCAAATTCACTGCAGTTTTCATGATTGCGGGAGTAAACAGACACAAACTCAATTTTTCGTGTCTGACAAACCGCTTGCAATTGCGTGCGTGCCTGCAATCCCGAGCCGAATAAACCAACCACTTTTGAATCTGGTCTTGCCATGTACTCTGTCGCCACGCCACTGGCTGCACCTGTTCGCAACTGACCAAGAAAATCCCCCTCAATTAAGGCGCGCATCTGACCCGTTTCCTGATCGTAAATAGCAACATGAAACTGAGCCCCATCTTTAGTCGATGTATATGCTTTCCAACCAATATAACCCAAGTATTCATTGGCGGCTGACATGGTATGTAGCATAATTCCTGGTGCGCGAACGCGCTGCCGCGGCACATTGGTGGCTCTCTCAGAGGCCATTTCTTTGAAGACTTTATGGATGATCAGCAAGGATTTTTCCATGTCCATTACAGAACGAACATCGTCTTCAGTGATATATAACGCCGCCATAAACGGTTACCTTTTTCAACATTGAATCAGGATTGATGACTAGTAATGAGAGGAAACAAATCCTCTGAAGAGAAAACATACTTCTCTTATTTTTTACACGCTAACGTGAAACCGGCCGATATACAATACCAGTATCTACCTGATGATAACCAACGGCTTCGGCGACGTGACTGGCAACAACGTTGGACTCTTCTACATGCCATTCCAGCTTGGTAATCAGCTCGTCCTGCAGACGACGCGCGATCTCCAATAACAGTGACTGTCCATAGCCTTGGGAGCGTATCTCTTCCTTAACGAAGACATCCGTCAGTCCTATCACCCGCTCTTCCCACTTAGGAATGTATAGATCCAGACCAACAACAGTTGCCGAGGCAACTGCTGCTTCTCCTGATTTGGGAACGAGCTCGAAATGCAGAGTCTCCAGCCTTCCCATGCGAGTCAGCCACCACCAATTCGGAGCCTGATAGTCATCGGAAATCATCAATTGCATCTTGCGACGTATATTTACCAGATGAAACTTGATTTTAGGCTTCTGTCCGAGTAGGTCGCGTTGATAAATTCGAATCGACCCCGTAGCTTCGTAGCCAATCGCTTCAAAAAACGGCGCTGCATTTGGATCAGATAACAGGAAGCCTGAAGGACGAGTTCCACCATAGAGACCTACCAAAAATGGCGACAGTAAACCAGAAGCCCCTGCGGTAATTTCGGTTGCGCCTTTTGACCGAAGATATTCTTCTGCCCGGCGAACCAGTTCTCGACCAATGCCTTTTCGGCGGTAACTAGGGTGTACAATCAACGCGCAGATCACACCTTTGGAATAATCGAGCGCAGAATTTTCTGCATTCGTGCCGAATCCCGCCAGAACAAAACCAACAATTTCACCGTTGTCTTCAGCAACGATTAATCCATTCGGATCAAAATAAGGCTGAGAAAAGATCAACACTTCAAAGGCGTCATTGTTAAGACATTCCGCTGCTCCTCTTCCCAGCCCCGCAGAATGCCATAATTTCAGCAACTGCGGTGGGTCAGCATTATGAAACGCGCGAAACTCAGTCACAAAGTTTTCTCACAACATGTGAATGGAATTTAAAATTAGTTTTCTAAAGCAACAATAAATAAAGCCCTCTCTGGAGTAGAAGAGGGCTTTATCAGATTCACTATTTTACTTTCTTGACAGCTTCTACAATCGCGTCTGCAGTCAAACCATATTTATCGAGGAGCCCCTGAGGGTCACCACTTTCTGCAAAACAGTCGCCAACATTGACATAGGCCATGGGAACTGGAGTTGATTGTGAAACAACCATAGATACAGCCGAGCCTAATCCACCATGCGCCAGATGCTCTTCTGCAACAACAATCGCACCAGTTTCTCGGGCCGCTTTTTGGATCGCATCCACATCGATTGGTTTTACAGTATGCATATCGATCACACGTGCTGAAATTCCTTCTTCTGCCAGTTTGGTCGCGGCATCAACAGCACCTGCTACCATCAGACCATTGGCGATAATGGTTACATCGTCACCTTCACGAATTGTGTTTGCTTTGCCGATCTCAAATGTATCACCTTCTGAATAAATTTCTGCCACATTTGGTCGACCGAGTCTTAGATAGACGGGACCATTATGTTCAACCATCGCTGCTGTTGCAGCTTTGGTAGAAACAGCATCAGCAGTAACCATGACAACCACACCAGGGAGACTACAGGCCAATGAGACATCTTCTATCCCCATCTGTGAAGGACCATCTTCGCCGATGGAAATTCCCGCATGTGTTCCGACCATCTTCACATTCATGCCAGGGAACGCAATGGACATTCTGATTTGGTCATAAGCGTTGCATAAGAGAAATGCGGCAAAACTGGCAACAACCGGAATATGTCCAGTGGAAGCTAGACCTCCTGCAACGCTGACCATATTACTTTCTGCAATACCGACATTAAAACCACGTTCAGGAAAGGCTTTCGCAAAGACTTCCGTGCGAGTCGAGTTTCCAACATCGCCATCCACGGTTACAATTTCAGGATGCTTATCACCCAGATCTTTTAAAGCATCTCCAAATGCATCGCGGGTGGCTTGTCCTATTTTCAATCCACTAATTTCACCTAAATACATAATAATACGTCTCTTTATGTTTATATGTTGATTTGATTCGAACTGCTATCAGGTGTTTTCTGTTTTGGATCTGACTCCGTTCACAGAAAATCAGAAAGCTCTGACACTAAGCAATAAATGCCAGTGCTTTTTCTGCCAACTCTGGTGAAAGCGGTTTACCGTGATAGTTTAAGTCTCCCGTTTCTTCGAGTACGGGTAGAATCCCAAACCCTTTCTTTGTTTTCGAAATGATGGCCTTGGGGCGATCCGTTACTTTGGACGCAACTTCCAGAGCTTCAACAACGGATTTCTGGCAGTTGCCATCGATCGTCTGCGTATGCCAGCCAAAGGCTGCGATTTTTTCTTCAAAGGAACCCAGATCGAGCACATCTTTCGTAGCGCCGGTCTGCTGGTAGGTATTCTGGTCGATGATCGCAGTCAGGTTACCCAACTTGTACTTTTCAGCAGCAGCTAATGCTTCCCAGACCTGACCTTCTCCCATTTCGCCATCACCAATCACGACAAACACATTGGACCCGTTCTGATTCAAACGCGCTCCCAAAGCTTGCCCAATACCCAGTGACAGCCCCTGTCCGAGCGAACCTGTTGAAGCTTCGATTCCAGGAAGGCGTTTCATATTGGGATGGCCTTCAAAGGGACTCCCCAATTTTCGGAGTGTCATAACATCGTCGGTTGAGAAGTAACCCGCCTCCGCCATGGCGGCATACAAGACAGGTACTGCATGGCCCTTACTTAAAATGAAACGATCCCGTGCATCCCAAGTCGGATTCTGTGGATCATATTTCATAAAACCACCGAACCAGAGTGCATTTACCACTTCAACAGCAGACAAGCTACTGCTGGGGTGTCCGCTACCAGCTTCGGTTGTCATTCGGATAATCAGACGGCGAAGGACTTTCCCTTTTTCCTTCAACTCTTCAATCGATAAGGCATTTGCTTGAGCAGCCACGTTGTTTCCTTCAATTCTTCTAAACAAACAAACTCGCCACGCTCTGAAACATCATCCATCAATTACATTTGCCCCGCTGACTTCGCATGATTGGAAGAAGTGAGTTACCGATCTGGTATGTTTGATTCGAGCAGTGACAGCATTCAGGCGCCACGAGGCGCAAACTAAGCGCATCAATTTAATAAGGGTATGCTAACGAGCTAAGCGTTCAGCGACAACCATGTAAGCAATAGAAACCATTTTGCGGAACAGGAAAAGCCGCGGTCATTAGATTGTCTATTTTTCTTAATTTCATAAATCAATCAAAAAATTTTCATACATGATCGGGCATTTCACGTTATCTATGTAAAATACACAACTGTTTACCCGAAAAGTCTTTAAAGCCTGTCATTCTTTGACAATAATAGAACACTCTGATTCAAAATGAACATGATTTCTTCTCAAATTTTACAGAGGCTCCCCAGTAATGGCTGACAGCCTATTTACAGACCAGGAATTGCTGGCGTATCTGGACGAATCCCTTTCGGTCGAACTGATGTCTCAGGTTGAAACTGCATTAAGACAATCTGATTCACTACGTGTCCGTCTGGCTCAACTCTCTCAGCAACGTGATCACGGTGCGCATTCTGTTGGAGAAATTTGGAGAAGAAATCGCCTGAGCTGCCCTTCGCGCAGTCAATTGGGAGGCTATTTACTCGAAACACTCCCGCCTGATTATCAAAGCTATGTGGAATTCCACTTGAATCAGACAGGTTGCCGCTACTGCGGAGCGAATCTCGAAGACCTCAAATCAAGTATGTCAGCTGCTACAGCCGAGACAGAGCGCAGAAGACAAAAATATTTTCAGTCTTCAGCTGGATATCTTTCTGTCAAAAGTGAAGACAAATCATAGAAATAGAATCTGATCAGATTCAATCAAGGGGCCCAACCTCAAAGTCAGTTTCGTTGACCCAACCCGCTTTGACTTTTTCACCCTTCATAAACCGGTGATAAAAGTTACGGGTACGCGCATCCGAATATTGATAACCTTCGAATACAGCCCCTTTTCCCAAGGCACGAGGATCCTTTTGCGCGATCAACTCTTCCTGCAACTGTTGCTTCAAGGCATTTTTAATCGTCTGGAATCTTGGCAGGTCGGCTAGATTCTGTAAACACTCCGGGTCATCCTGAATGGAATAGAGTTCTTCTGCTTTTCGTCTTCCAAAGGCCCACGTCCAGAACGATTCCTGTTTCCCTGCTCTGCGAAGGTTTAAAATCGCAGTCTTCGTCGGGCTCCCGTCACAGTTGAGATACCCCGTTTCCGGATTACCGGCGGGCCAACGTCCAGGTTCATCATTCTTGAGATAGAGCATGCCCCCTTTCACAATACCACGAATCGGATACCCTTGATCAAAGGGCCTACCGATATCGTGCCGCTCTTTACCAATCAATACATGGTCACGCCTGGGGTTGATCACACCCGATTGATTTGAATGAAAAATATCCGAAAGAGATCGACCTGCCGTCGGTTGCATTCCCGTCTGTTCCCACTGTAACCCTGCTGCCTCAATAAAAGTAGGGGCGAAGTCAATGAAACTCACATAGTCATCAATCGTCCGATTTTTACCATTGATTCCTTTTTTCCACATGATCGCTAACGGCAAATGATTCGAACGTTCGTACTCCTGTCCTTTTACGCGGGGGAAAGGCATTCCGTTATCTGCAGTAACCACCACAATCGTATTGTCTAACTGATTCTGTTGCTCCAACGCTTCCAGCATACGTACGAGATGCCAATCAAAGTGTTCAATTTCATAGGCATAGTCAAGCATGTCGTTTCGAATCACTTCCGTGTCGGGCCAATATGCGGGAACACGGTCGATGTCTGTTAATTTTTTACCCGCCTTACTGACTCCGGAGCCATACTCGTATCGTCTGTGTGGTTCGAGCCCGCCATACCAGAAGCACCACGACTTTTCCTGCGGGCAATCTTTGAGAAACTGTTCGAAGTTAGCCGCGTAATCGATGGCCGAAATCCCCTTCGCTGGCGGCTTAGCCTTTAAACGATTATAAGCGGGTCCCGCAGGATTGCGACGTTTGCCTGTGGCATCGACGGCGACCCCCGGCGCCCAGCCTTTCGCTGTCCTGCCTACAAAATATCCTGCGTCAGCTAACGCTTCGACATATGTCTTGAATTCTGGTGGAAAAAAGGCCATGTGATTCCCAGCCTGTTTCAATTGCCACGAATTCCTGCCCGTTAGAATGCAAGCACGTGAGGGAGCACACTTGGCATTGGGCGTATAGGCATTCGTAAACAATAAACCTTCCCGCGCCACGCGATCAAATCCTGGTGTCTTCACCCACGAACAACCGTAGGCTCCCATATGAGGAAACGAGGCATCATCGGCAATACAAAACAGAATATTGGGACGGTTCTGCTGTGCTTCTGCCACTTTAGCAGTGATGCTTTCCGAAACAATTAAGCATAATAATACTAAAGACAGCACACGAATATCACGCTGATCCATTTCCACACGTCTCCGTAAAAGATTTTACAGGCAAAAACATTTTCCGCTTGAGAGTCAAAGAGACAACTCAACATAGAACCTTATCTTAGGATAAGCAGGGATCAGCCACAAGAAGATTCAACCGGACAGAATCAAGATCAGTCAAACTATGTAGAGTGTTAAGTACATAGAAACATCATCTAGAATTAAGCCAATCTAACTTCAACGGTTTCAACATTATCAGGCTCGTCTGTAATAGCCCTGCAGACACTATAATCACAGATTAGTTCTGGCTGAACTCGATTGGCTGAGCGTAAGGGGAAGGCTTACTACGAAGCGCATGCTGTTTCTTTTTGAGAAACGTCAATAAAAGATCGCTGCGTAGATCAACGTCGTACTCTTCTAAAATCAACTGACATAAAGTTGGTTCCAGGCTGCTTGTACTCGCCAGATTATCACAAAGATGACCTAAAGATATTTCCTGATGCAGCACATTGTAATGAATCGGATCGGATATATGCGGCGAGAAAATTCTGGAATAGAAGTTTAATAATTCGAGATGACGATGTTCACGATGAATCATAGGTTGGCTCGCGTAATAATCGCGTTTCAATTCGAGTGTTGCCATGCCATATAGCTGATCTGATTCTTTCAACATAACAGCATGCGCGCGACAAACACCGCGCAACAGTATCGAATACCCCCCTGATTCCAGTTCATAAGAAGTCACAATCGACGCCAGACAAACATAGCCGGTGTTCTGATCGCGATGAAGGTCCGCATCCGTTTTGAGATGAGATTGTTTGAAAAGCACAGCAACGAAAGACTTCTCAGTTAAGGCAGCAGCAATTAACTGGCAGTCAGTGACAGCTGTCACTCGTATCTGTAACAGAGAATGAGGCAGAAGAACTCGATCTTCCAATTTCAAAATCGGAGCGACTCCGGAAAAGCCCTTAAGATGCTGTTCTGTCAGATCACCGTGAGAAGACATTGTATATTTCTAGACCCAAATCTATTGAAAAACAATTCTCAGTCTCGCATACTGAAACGCTTGCGAGACCATCGCCGAATGGCTCGAGTTATGTCACTCAGATTAGCACCACATTTTGGGAATTGTCACGAAAAACATGGCGAAAAAACAATCAAAGCCCGCAAAGACTTCCAATTATGACGCCTCGCTTGATGACAAAAAGAAACATGCCCGCAAAATTGTACGCGGACTTGCCCGTCTGTTTCCCGATCCAGAGTGTGCATTAACACACGATTCACCATTCCAGTTACTGGTCGCCACCATTCTGTCTGCTCAATGCACGGATGAGCGTGTCAATGCAACAACGCCAACGCTGTTCAAGAAATATCCAACCGCTGAGAAACTGGCAGCCAGCAAGCAGGCTGACGTAGAAAAGATTGTGCATCCGCTCGGTTTTTTTCGTGCCAAGGCAACGAATATCCGTAAGATGGCACAAACCCTGTCAGAACAATATGCAGGGGAAGTTCCCCAAACACTGAAAGAACTAGTGGCACTGCCCGGCGTGGGTAGAAAAACAGCGAATGTCGTGCTAGGAACGGCGTTTGGAATTCCCAGCGGGGTGGTCGTCGACACACACGTCAAACGCATCACGAACATCTTTGGTTTTACCACAAGCAAAAATCCGGACATTATCGAACGCGATTTAATCGAAGTCCTGCCCAAAAAAGAATGGATCACATTTTCACATCGCGTGATTCTGCATGGCCGCGCCACATGCATCGCCCGCCGTCCCCAGTGCACAGAATGCAGTCTCTTAAAAATTTGCCCTCGTATCGGACTGAAGCCCCTATGATCATACATTTTCTGTTCAGGCACATTGTGGTACTTGGTACTGTTTCAGAAAACTCAAGTCATGACTGTTGAAAGCCACATCTCAGCGGTTTATGTTTCGTGTAACAGAGTTCTCTTCCCCAAATCCAAGTTAATGAGAAGCCCATGATTCTTACTGGTAAAGAAATCAAAGCACGCTTGGGAGAAGATATTATCATTGAACCCTATCATGAGAAATATCTGAACCCCAACAGCTATAACCTCTGCCTGCATGACGAGTTAATGGTCTATGAAGAAATCGTGCTGGATATGGCACGACCAAATCGCCTGGGAAAATATGTCATTCCCGAAGAAGGAATGGTGCTTTATCCCGGTCAACTCTATCTTGGACGGACCGTCGAACGAACGGAAACTCATAATCTTGTCCCTCTACTAGAGGGACGCTCCTCTATTGGACGACTGGGAATTTCTGTACATGCAACTGCCGGAGTTGGCGATATCGGGTTTTGTGGTTACTGGACCCTGGAAATTACCGTAGCACAACCGGTACGTATTTACGCGGGAGTGGCTATTTGCCAGATCATCTACAATACGGTCCTCGGTGATATTGTTGAGTACAATAGCGACAAATATCAGAATAACAAAGGCATTCAGCCCAGTCTGCTATTTAAGGAATTGGATCCTGCTGAAACGCGACAGATGCGACTTTCCTTCGGTGAAGACGAAGCTCAATAGAATCACAACTCATTCAATGAGAATACGTTTCGATAGATTTTCGGTTACATTGATAGCAAACTTCGGGCAAAGAAAGAAGGCGTTGCAGACGAAACTGCAACGCCTTTGAATTTTGGTTCTACTGATAATACGAAAGACTACACGTTCCAGGTATCACCGGTATTAAACAACGCTTCGAGATCGCCTTCTCCACTTCGTTCTGTCGCTGATTCCACCTGCTGATAGACGGCATCGTTGTAAGTGGGTTGATCAACACAACGGAAGACACCCATTGGCTCTGGCATTTCAGGGTGCCGCATGCTCGCCAATAGAAATGCGAGGTTCATATCCTCTGCCTTTTCATCGTGGAAAAGGAGATCGTCCGCCGTAACTCCTTTGCCCAATTCCACCACTTCAGGTTGACCATGGCTATTCAAGCGAACTCCTTTATCGCGATCCTTCCCAAAGATCAACGGCTTACCATGTTCGAGATAGATTACATTCTCTTCTTTTTTGCCCTTCTTAGAAGCAAATTCAAATGCACCTGAATTAAAGACATTACAGTCTTGATAGACTTCGACAAAGGCAGCCCCTTTATGATTGGCTGCTCGCTCAAGCACGCTACAAAGATGCTTAATATCAACATCAACCGAGCGGGCAGCAAAAGTCGCTCGCGCACCAATTGCCACAGACAGAGGATTCAAGGGACGATCAACCGATCCGAAAGGAGTACTCTTGGTTTTGGTTCCTGTAGGGCTGGTCGGTGAATATTGGCCTTTGGTTAATCCGTAAATCTGATTATTGAACATAATCACTTTCAGGTCCACATTGCGTCTGAGCACGTGCATGAAATGATTTCCGCCAATTGAGAGGGAATCACCATCACCTGTGATCACCCAGACCTGCAGATCAGGATTGGCAAGTTTCACACCTGTAGCCACAGCTGGCGCCCGGCCATGAATACTGTGCATGCCATACGTATCCATGTAATACGGAAAACGGCTTGAACACCCAATCCCCGAGACAAATACAAATTTCTCTTTGGGAATGCCCAGAGTCGGCAGTACTTTTTTCATCTGAGCCAGAATCGAATAATCGCCGCAACGTGGACACCAGCGAATTTCCTGATCGCTGGCAAAGTCTTTCGGCGAGAGGACAGGCAGGGTGACATCGACGCTCATTATTTTCTATCCTTAAACGCTATTGCTTATTTCTAATATGATTAAATTAAGTTGATGAACTAGTTTTCTTCGTTAATCAGTTCTTTAATTTTCTGTTTGACTTCACTGATCAAGAACGGCTTTCCCTGGACCTTATTCAAACCAACGGCGTCAGCCAGATAAGTACCTCGGATGATCATTCTCAATTGTCCCGTGTTTAATTCGGGAATCAAGACCTTCTTATATCGCTTGATGACATCACCCAGGTTTTTAGGGAAGGGATTCAGGTAGCGAATATGGGCATGTGCTACTGACAAACCTTCCTCAACAGACTGCTTGACTGCAGTTCGAACCGCGCCATACGTTCCACCCCAGCTGATCACAAGCAAATCTCCAGATTCGGGGCCTTCCACAATTTGCTCAGGGATATAGTCAGCAATACCAGCAATTTTATCTGCGCGAAGTGTCGTCATAAACTGATGGTTCTCAGGAGAGTAGTCCACGTTTCCGGTGACATCTGATTTTTCCAGTCCACCAACACGGTGTTCGCAACCGGGAGTTCCCGGAAGAACCCAGGGACGCGTTTTCTTTTCATTCCGCAGGTAAGGCATAAATTCCTCGCCATCCTGGGTATTCTCGTTTGAAACATTGAATGGCTTCAGTTGAGAAACATCGGGAATTTGCCACGGTTCTGCCCCGTTAGCGATATAACCATCGCTGAGCAGTATAACGGGAGTCATAAATTCCACGGCAATTCTCATCGCTTCCTGTGCCATCTCAAAACAGTCAGCCGGTGAAGCGGGTGCCACCAACGGAAGCGGGCAGTCTCCGTTACGACCAAACATGCACATATATAAATCAGACTGTTCCGTTTTTGTTGGTAGTCCTGTACTTGGACCGCCGCGCTGTACGTCAATCACAACCAGAGGCAATTCGGTAATCGCAGCCAACCCCATCCCTTCCCCCTTGAGGGCTATCCCGGGACCACTACTGGCGGTGATCGCCAGGTCTCCTGCGTAGGCAGCGCCAACCACACTTGTGATCGCCGCAATTTCGTCTTCAGCCTGGAATGTAACGACGTTGAAATTCTTCAGTTTGGAAAGTTCATGCAAAATATCGCTGGCGGGGGTAATCGGATATCCGCCGTAGAACAATTGTTTGCCAGAGAGTTTCGCGGCTGTCACAAAGCCAAACGCCAGTGCTTCGTTGCCTGTGACCTTTCGGTACTTGCCCGGGGGCAGTTCTGCCGGATCAACTCGATAATGTACGGTGATTGCTTCAGTTGTGATGCCATAATTATAACCAGCATGTAAGGCTTTCAGGTTTGCTTCCACCAGTTCAGGTTTCTTGGCAAACTTGGATTTTACCCAGTCTTCGGTTGGTGTTGCATCGCGCTGATAGAGCCAGTAGACAAGCCCCATCGCGAAAAAGTTTTTGCAGCGTTCCGCTTCACGAGGTGAAAGCCCTAAGTCTGCCACAGCATCGCGCGTGAGGCTCGTCATCGGAACTCTCTGAACCTGATAAGCGGCCAGTGAAACATCATCTTCCAGTGGATTGCCTTCATAGCCTGCTTTGGAAAGATTGCTTTTTTCAAATGCGTCTTCATTGACGATCAGCGTACCACCCCGTCTTAAATCCGCTACGTTCGTTTTCAATGCTGCGGGATTCATCGCGATCAAAGTATCGACTTCATCACCGGGTGTAAAAATATCAGAACTGGAGAAACAGATCTGGAACCCACTTACACCGCCCAAGGTCCCGGCGGGTGCGCGAATTTCAGCGGGAAAGTCAGGCAAAGTACTGACATCATTCCCAAAGACAGCCGACACGTTTGTAAATTGTGTGCCTGCCAACTGCATTCCATCACCACTGTCTCCGCAAAATCGGATAACAACAGCATCAAGTTGTTCACTGATTTTGCCATTTGAACCGGGCACGTCTGTGGTCGCCATTCTGATTTTTACTCCCCAGTTATCGCCTTAGGTCAGGCGGTAGCGTCTTTGTTGTGTGAGAAAATAATTGATAGTTGGTTAATATTTTATATTCCAGATGGTAGCAACCATAAATCAAATTCCAGGTCACAACCAACGGCTGGATTGTATTTCTTATAACGGGAAATCTGATCCATCAATCACAGATAATACCGAGTTAATGGAATACATTATTGGGTCTCTCTGGCATGAATCGGGCCGACTTACATTGCCCACAAGGAGGGAAAGACGAAGGTTTTCTCGCTTGGTTTTCATAATTCCATGAAACATTCAGTTTGGGAGGCGACCCCTTTCAATACCTTTAGAGCATTGAAGTTCTGGCTTCAGACATCCATACTTTCAAACAAAGCCTGTTCACCATCGCTCCGTCAAGCGGTAAACTCTACGCAATAGAATTATTCCTTACAATCGGCATTCTTACACCAATTTCGACACAGGGAAAGGTCTTAAACAACACATTCTTCTGTGTTTCTTAAGATTTTTCTCTATTGATGTAAAATCGTTCCTGCCATAAAAAATTATAGGCAGCAATTGCGGCTATCCTATCTAAAGTCCACAAAAACATCTAATTTGACCTCAAAGAAGCTGGTAACATCAATCATCACAGGGATTTTTGACACATTTATAATAAAGTCAGAGAGCAGAAATCACCTGATTTTTGCTCTCTGATACAGCATGAACTAAAACGCTTCAAATATTACGTTTTTGTCATGATATAAAAGTAATTCATGATGTCATGAGGCAGCTCATGTACATCGATATCATTAAAGCCTGCCTCTTTCAGCATCTGGCATGCCAATTCTTTTCCCCAACAGGTTCCCAAACCAGCCCCTCCCTGAGCCAGCGAAACGGTCATGCAGTGCATTGTTGAAATCGTATAAAACATGGGTCCCAGAGGATTGGAAATATTCATTTCGACATTGCTTGAAGCTGCGATGTCCTGCATCAGGAATGTTCCCCCCGTTCGCAAGGCGGCATTCACTTCACTCAAAACCTGAGCCGGGTTGGCCTGATCGTGAATGACATCGAATGCAGTAATCAAATCGAAGGAATTGGCAGCGTTCATTTGAGAAACATCCTGAACCTGGAAAAAGACGTTCGTTATTCCGCGCTCCTCAGCAGTCTGTTTTGCCCGACCGATGGACTCCTGCGAAAAATCATATCCTTTAAAACGACTTTCGGGATAAGCGGCAGCCATCTCTATCAGCGCCAGACCACTTCCACATCCAATATCCAATACATCAATACCGGCTTTCAATTTCTCCTCCAAACCTGGTACGAGAGGCAAAATGTATTCAAATAATCCACAGACAACTGAGTTATAACTCTCTTCTGCCATGACTTCGTGAAAACGAGAAAATTCCGTATAAGGAACACCCCCTCCTTCTCGAAAACAATCGACAATTTTGTCTTCTACCGAGCCTAGTACCGAAAACCATTGCATCGTGGTGGCGAAATTATTTGATCCCGCAGCACGTGTCAGTAAAGCCGCATGTTCAGCGGGCAAGAAATAGGTCTTCAGAGCAGGGTCATATTGAATGATCCCCCCGGTCACCATCGCCCCGAGCCATTCCCTGACATAGCGTTCGTTTAAACTGGTCTTCTCAGCAATCTCACTACTGCTGGCGTGTTCCATTTCACTCATGATGTCAAACAATCGCGCGCGATGGCCGATCGACATCATCAAAGAAAGGCTACTATGATTGACAATCTCCAGCAACTTCTGGCCAAATTCATCTGTCTGTTCCGCATCAATATTCAGATTACAATTGTTACACATGGCTCAAGCTTTTCTCCCTACTTTGTGTTAATACCGCAAATTTCATTTTCAAAAACGATTTGGCCCCTATCTAAACTTCAGAGCGAAAAACGCGCCCAAATGTTACCATTTTTTTTGAAAAAAATTCGAAGCACGCTGAAAGAAACGCCATAAACGATGGATTGTATAATACTTAAGACATAAGGGTCGGCTACTCTTCCCTATGCAAGCAGGTCAGCCCCAATGCTGTAGGATGCTAACAGCTTCATCGCTTTGGGAACCGATTTCAGGAGATGCTCACCAGACTGGAAGACTCTTTTCTCAACTCATATCTTGTGTTTATCCTGGCTGTTCTTCAAAATAAACAGCACAAATTTCCCTCCTCCCCAAAAGCTCTCTGGAACAGGAATGAGGCACACCATCATGAAAAACACTCTGCTGGCCAGCATCCTTTGTTGTTTTTGTCTCCAGGTAGTTCAGGCCTTTGCTGAAGACCACTTTCTGGTTGAGGAAGGACAAGCCCGTTCTGAAATTATCATTGCCCCAAAATCTCCACGAACTACGCGACTCGCGGCACAGGAGCTACAGAACTATATTGAAAAAATTTCAGGTGCAAAGTTGCACATTGTAACCGAACCGAGCGGCAAGGTTCCCGTCAGTATTTTCATTGGTCGAAGTTCGCATACTGACAAACGGGGCATCACCGATATGGGGCTGAAGTATGGCGCATACCGTATAGTTTCTGGTGAGAACTGGCTCGTGTTAATCGGCGACGACACAGATTTTGTCCCCATCGAACCCTGGCCACGAAGCAATAATGATATTGCAAGCGGAAAAATGCAAAAGGCCTGGGATGCAATTACCGGGGAGCACTGGGGATATCCGCATTCCCAATTATACAAGCATTACACAGGTTCCACTGGACTGTTCGGAACTCCAAACGAACAACACGTCGACAAGAACGGCAATGTGAATACGTGGGGTTTTGACGAACGTGGATCATTCAACGGGGTATGCGGTTTTTTGCGCAGCCTGGGTGTTCGCTGGTATCTGCCGGGTGATCTGGGGGAGATCGTTCCAAAGATGAAAACGATCGCTCTACCAAAAATTGATCAAATCATGCATCCTGACTTTCCACTGCGAACCATTAATTTTCGTTTCAGGGTATATGGACGAGATGCAGCGATGTGGGCAATGTGACTGGGTGTACGTCAGCCTTATGGCAGACAAGCTGCACATGGACTGGACCACATGACTCATAATGAGCAGACTTTGAAAAAACACTCTGACTGGTTTGCGCTCTATGGTGGCAAACGAGATACCCAACTCGGGAAGCGACTCAACCAACTCTGTTATTCGAACGAGCAACTATTCCAGGAAACAGTTCGCTATGTTCGCGCACAGTTTGATCATTTTGACATGGACGTGGTTTCTGTAATGCCTCCCGATGGTTACACGGCGATTTGTCAGTGCCAACTCTGTGAAGGAAAGGACACACCGCAACGAGGTTATCGTGGGGCACTTTCTGATTATGTCTGGGAATTTGTTAACCGTGTCGCGAAAGAAGTACGCAAAACGCACCCCGACAAGAAAATTTCCAACTGTGCCTACGGAACTTATACCCAACCTCCAGAAACCATTGATAAGCTGGAGCCAAATGTGCAAGTAATCATCGTAGGTGGCCGTCGTCCCACCAGCGAAGCACGGGACGAAATTCGTAGGCTGCGCGAGAACTGGAGTCAGAAGACCGACAACCCCGTTATCGTTTTCGAAAACTATCCTTTTACGGGTCGTGGCTTCTATCTGCCAGCCTATATTCCACGTGTTCTGGGTGAGAGCATCAACGCGACCAAGGGAACTTCGCGTGGTGAAGACATCTGGCTCACAATGAACTTACGAGAGAATGCTATTGGATATAATCACTTCTTAATTTACTTCACTGCGCGGATGTACTGGGGTGGTACAAAGCAAAACGCAGTCGAGATGTTCGATGAGTACTGTCAGCTTTTTTACGGTCCTGCGGCAAAAGAGACGCGGGCTTTTTTCCAATACTGCGAGGAACACTGGCGCGAAATGGAAAAAGACGGCGACAAAGCCAATCGCGCACTGGAATTATTTACTAGCGCCAAGGCCAAAGTCAGCAACGACTCTGTTTACGGCCAGCGGGTACAATTGATCGACAACTACCTCAATGGACTACGCAACAAGAGTAAGCAGCTGGCACAGAAACGGGGGCCGGTTCCCACTCTGCGGCTTGTTGGTGATCCCCGGGGCAAAGTCGTAGTAGATGGAAAGCTCGACGATCTCATCTGGCAGAAGTGCCCCACCGCTTCGACCGGTCAACTGCGAGAGCTGCAAACCGGTCGACAGCCTATCTATGGTACCTCGATCAAATCCACCTGGGTCGGGGGGAATCTTTATTTCGCAATCCGCTGTGATGAAGCGCCTGGTGAAAAACCGAATATTACGTCGACAAAAAATGAAGATCAGGCGATATGGTACGGTGATGCAATCGAAATTCTGCTGGAAACAGAGTCTCACAGTTATTACCAGATCGTCGTCAACCCGGCTGGCGCACTGGTCGACCTCGATCGTGGTACTGACAAGAACAACTGGTTCCGCTGGGACTCACAAGCTGAAGTTGCCACACACATCGCCGACGATCATTGGACAGCGGAAATCCGCATTCCCATCATCCAGGATAAAAATGACCCCTTGCATCAAGTAATCGGGCACAAACCAACCGTCAGTCTTCCCTGGTTCATCAATGTCTGCCGCCAACGGATCCGAGAAAATGGTTCAGAGTATTCCGCATTTTCCCCGACAGGAAAATCGGGGTTCCATGAGCCCTTGAAATTCGCACACTTTTATCGTGGACTGTCTCATCAATTCGAAGCCGACTCTACAGTCACTGATTACCTGGTTGCGAGCCGGGACGCAGAAAAGTTATTGCGTCAGCGAAAAATAACAGAGGCATTGTCTGCCTTTCTCACACTGGCAACAGATGAGCGACTGACTGACTTCCAGAAATCAGACACTCTGCAGCGTGCAGCGAATTGCACGCGAAGACTCAAAAATTTTGATCAAGCCGAAGAAATTGCAAATCAGATTCCTCTTGAGGCCGTAGCGAAAACGGTCCGGATGGAGAATCTTCTAGCCCAACGAAAATTTGGTGAAATCATTAATCAGTTTAGCGAAGAGAATTTTCACAAGTGGCCATTCTGGCAAGCGGGTGCAGGTGCTTTTGCGCGTGCGAGAGCTTTTGTCAGCATGAAAGCAGGAGACAAAGCAGAATCAGATCTGAAAACCGCTCTGGAATTGACATCTAACAGTCGCATACTGACGAGAATCCTGCTCACAATGGGTGGCAATCGCGAAACGAATTTACAAAACGATGCTGCTGCACTAGAAGCCTATCGACAAAACTTCGAGTCTGTCACAAGAATTGGTTCTGCAGATCAATTTCAGTCAGTTAAGGCCGCGGCACGAATTCTAACACGACAAGGCAAATTCGATGAAGCCCTGAAAACACTACGCCAAACGAATATCGAAAAACTCAACGGATTCTGGCGTCATTCGATGCTGTTAGCGCTCGGCGATACGTTGGCAGCTAACGACCAAAAGAAACAGGCTCTGCAAGCGTATGAAAAAGTGTTACAAGAAGAATCAATTTCAGCAAGACATCGGCGTGAAGCTCAGAAGCAGATTGAGCGACTAAAACAGAAATGAAACCAGCACAGATTTCATTTATGGTTTTGCTCAGGAATTGCAGCTTAATGAAGGCAGACTGGAAAGCTCCTGAGTAGTTAGATATATACAAAAAAATCGCGAGAGACTCGCGATTCGTTGATATAAAAATAACACTTGCTGATTGAGAACACCAAACAATGAATTCTGCAAAGTGTTATCTCTCAATGAGTTACAAATTCGGGGCGACACGATTCGAACGTGCGACCTCTGCGTCCCAAACGCAGCGCTCTAGCCAAGCTGAGCTACGCCCCGCAACTTATTAGAGGCACAGTTTAGAGAGACACATAGAAGGCGTCAATGGTTCTATGTCATCTCTTGCTAAAATATGCGACGTGGATTGAATGAGATTGTTTCGGTTATTAAAGACATCATCAGCATTAAGCTAAAATTTCTTTAATCAAATGTCCGTGAACGTCTGTTAGACGGCGATCCAGGCCATTATTGTAGTAGGTTAGCTTGTCGTGCTGAAATCCCAGCAGTTGCAACGCCGTCGCGTAAAAGTCCCAGACAGTCGTCGGATTCAATTCGGCCCGGCGCCCAAATTCATCGGTCGCACCATAGCTGGTTCCCCCTTTGATGCCGGCGCCCATCATCCAACAGGTAAATCCATCCGGATTATGATCGCGCCCCAGCGTTCCCGCCTGATGAGTGGGCATGCGACCAAACTCGGTCGTCCATAAGACCAACGTTTCATCCAGCAAACCGCGTTGCTTCAGGTCGGTCAGCAAAGCTGCGGTGGGCTGATCAAAAACGGGACAATGTCGTTCGTAGTCTGCTTTCAACGTTTTATGCGCATCCCAATTCAATAATCCATCCACGCCCGATGCACGCGAAGCACAATATAAGTTGATGTAACGTACACCACGTTCCAGAAATCGTCTCGCCAGTAAACAGTTGCGGGCATAAGCCGACTTTAATTTGTTCGGATCATTGGTTCCATATTGTGTATGAATCGATTTTGGCTCGGAAGCCAGGTTGGAAACTTCGGGCGCTGACAACTGCATCCGGGCTGCCAGTTCATACGCTTCAATACGCGCCTGCAAATCGGAATTACCAGGACGCTGTTCTGCATGGCGCTGATCCAGTAGTTTTAAGAACTCCCGCGTTGCCTGTTCTTCCCTCGGACTGATCCCTTTGGGAACTTTCAAATTTCGGATCGGAGATTGCGCGTTCATTACAATCGCCTGATGTTGCGCTGGTAGATACCCATTGCTCCAGTTGGCCTTTCCGTTCGGAGGTTCGCCTCGAATATCGGGAATCGCAATATACGCTGGCAGATTTTCATTTTCACTTCCCAACGCATAACCCAGCCAGGCACCGGCACTGGGATGCCCTTCGGTATCATGGCCGGTATTCATGAAAACACAACCGGGACCATGCGTATTTGTTTTTGTCGTCATCGAATGAACGAAGGCAATTTCATCAATGTGCCGTGACATATGGGGCAGCATCGTCGAACACATCTTGCCGCTCTGGCCTGCTGGTTTGAACGCCCACGGACTCTTCATCAAATTTCCATTTTTGCCTTGAAAGCTGACCAGATTTTCTTCACCCGGTAAAGGTTTGCCATGGTATTTATCTAAACCTGGTTTATGTTCCCACAGATCCATATGAGAGGCTGCTCCAGGACAAAAGATCTGCAGTACCCGTTTTGCTTTTGCAGGGAAATGTGTCTCATTCTTACCCGGCTGCCAGTCTTTCTGATTCCTGGAACCAGTCGCTTTTTTCTCAGCTGAAAGATCATTGAGCAACAGGTTCGTCAATCCGATCCCTGCGACTCCCGTGTAAACGCTGGAAAAAAATGAGCGACGAGAATGCACCTGATTCAAAAGACGTCCTGTTGTTATTTTATTTAATGGATTCAGCATTTGGATTTTTCACTTCAATCAAGATAAATCAGTTCATTCGAATTAATCATGGCACGGCAAAATGCGTTTAGACCATTTGCAGAAATCAATTTTCTGGCTGCCAACTGTTCCTGTGGAACGGGAGGCCGGGCGTACAAAAGACGAAACGCACGGTCTATCTGCCGATCCATATGTTCTGTTCCGACATCGCGCTGTAATCGGTCTGCCAGAAATCGAGAAAGATCCAGGGTAAATTGGTGGTTCATTAACGTCAGTGCCTGTAATGGTGTCGTAGTCGAATTACGTCTTGGTGCGGCAAAGGCGTTGTCAGGACAGTCAAAGTCGGTCAACAGATCAAGACGGGCTGCCCGTGCATTTTGATGATAGACGGCACGACGGTACGTTTCCGGCCCAAATTTTTCGAGAGGTACATAAGTGGCTACATTGTCCTGCAAATATTGATACAAACGAAAACCAGGCCCTCCCATTTTGAGATTCAGTTTTCCTGAGACCGAGAGCAGCGTGTCGCGAATTTCTTCACCAGAGAGACGACGCGGTGGGAATCGCCACAAATACCGAGTGTCTGAATCAATACGCGCTGCCTCTGCACGAAATGTACTGGTCTGTTGATACGTTTGCGACAGCATAATCAGTTTATGTATGGCTTTGAGTCGCCAACCATTTTCCTGAAGCCGAACAGCAAGCCAGTCGAGCAACTCAGGATGTGTGGGTCGTGTCCCCATATAACCGAAGTCGCTGGGGGTCGAAACGATGCCAGTCCCAAAATGATAATGCCAAAGCCGATTGGCAAGCACACGCGGAGTAAGTGGATTCTCTTTTGCCACAAGCCAACGAGCCAACGCAAGCCTTCTCTCTCCGTGCGGCGATTTTTCATCTAGCTGATAACCCTTGGTCACTTTGCTTAAAGTTGACATACTGGCGGGAACCACATGTTCTCCTTTGCGTTGCGGATTCCCACCCACAAACACATGAAACGGACCGTTTACCTGCCGATGATTACCTACCCACCAGGCAGGTAAAGCAGGTATCGCAGCTAATTCACGGCCTATCTGACGAATTTCTGTATCCCATTCACTGATCTGTTTCTGTTCGCCCGGTGTGACTTCAGAAACATAGAACCGCTTTCGACGATGATTCGCGTTAACGGGTTTACGATCCTTTGAGGAAGCAACTTCCTGCCAGACCTTACCATCGGTTGAGACTTCGAGTTTGTAATCGGCCAGAAACGTTGCTTTATAATTACTCATCGCCGCACCAGAGCGATCACTAGAAAATACGACACGATTGATCGTTTCAGGCTGCTTGAACTCAATGACAAGATCAGGACTACCGGCAATCCAGCAGGCACCAATCTTGCCATCAATGGTGAGATTAACATCATAGGCACCGGAAAAATCACCGGCGACACGACTGTTGGCACCTTTAGCAGTGCCTCCCTGTTTCGCAAGTGCCACATTTCGCGATGTTTCTTCCGCTGTCCAAACTTCGAATTCATCAATTCGATAACCTGTCTTTGCCGCAGGATTCGTATCGAGCCCTTCAGAAGTCAGTCGCACAAATTTTGCAGAGATTGGTGAAAAAGTGTCTTCGACTCCTGTCCGTTTGACAGACTCTCGGACCCAGAGCTTTTCATATTCGGCTGCTTTTTTTTCGGCCCGAGCATGAATCGTGCTTTGGAGTTGTGATTTCTTTTTTTGCAGTTCTGCTTTTCTGGCATTTAAAGGCTTAATTTTTTCTGCGCGTTCTTGTTGGTCTGCCTTTGTGGCAAGCACGCGACTTCCATGAAAGACACCGGAAAAGGTAGCGTACAGCGCGTAGTAATCCTGCTGCTTTACGGGATCAAACTTATGATTGTGGCAGCGACTACAGCCAACTGTCAGCCCCAAAAAGGCCTCACCCGTTGTGCGAATCATATCGTCAATCGTATTCGCGCGAATCTGAGCAGCCTGAACCGGATCCTGGTTGCCCACGTTATCGTAAGGACCGCAAACAAGAAACGTTGTCCCCACTTCTACTTTAGAATCACCTTTGCCAATCACATCACCGGCCAGATGTTCCAGCACCATTTGATCGAAGGGCTTATCATCATTGAAAGATTGAATCACATAATCTCGAAAAGGCCAGGCGTTATCGATGATCACATTACGTTCAAATCCGTTACTCTCGCCGAACCGCACCACGTCCAACCAATGACGTCCCCAATGTTCGCCGTAGCGAGGCGAATCCAGCAGACGATCGATTAGTTTCTCATAGGCATTCGGTGCAGTATCACTTTCAAAGGCAGCGACTTCTTCAGGAGTCGGAGGTAATCCGGTTAAATTATAGGTGGCCCTTCTGATCAATTCTCGTTTCGTTGCGCGAGGTGAAGGAACCAGATTTTTTTCCTGTAACCTGGCATAAACAAACCGATCGATGGCGTTTTGCTGCCATATTTTTGGCATATTTTTTAATGCTGGTGGTTCGTATTGCGCCAATGGCTGAAGCGACCACCAACTGAGATCGGCCTTCGATTTTTCTTGTAATTTCAACTGAGCAGGCCACTCTGCCCCCTGCTTGATCCAGCGGCTGAATAACGAAAATTCAGCATCTGAAAGAGGCTTACCCTCTTTGGGCATTTCCGCTTTTCCACTCTTTGAACTCACACGAATGACATCTAAAAGATAACTCTCTCCTGGTTTACCCGGTGAGAGATATGCTTTCTCTTTCAATGCTTGAATTGAATCTAATGAAAGTTCGCCTTTTTCATTCCCGGGGTTATGGCAACGAATACAATGCTCCACAATCAGCGGGGCAATCTCTTTTTCAAAATCGACTTTTGAATCCGTTTTTGGCGTTTTCCCTGAAGCAAATAAAAGCACACAAGCACTTCCAACGAGGATGCTTGCCAAACTGAAAAAGAAACATCGCATCACGATTCTCATCCTCGTCTATTCTCATTTTTCATTGCGCACTGGTTAACCTAATGACTGATTCTGAATTATGAATCTCGCTGTTGAAACAGATCACGTTCCAGCCCAATTGGAGTCTGTAGCAAATGGTCGTTCATCGCCTGGGCTGCTTTTGCCGGATCTCCGGATGCCAGTGCCTGCACAATCCGTAAATGCTCTGCATTTTCTTCCATATATGCATAGTTCTTAACTGTTTGTCGTTTGCTATGTCTGACTTGCCTTAAGGTCCGATACAATACTTTATATCGTTTAATCTCAAGAGCAAGCCGTTCGCTCCCGCACTTCTCATAAATGAGATCGTGCAGATAATCGTCCCATTCTTGTGTTGCTTCTGACCATTCAACAGTTCTCTTTGCTGCTGTTAATTCGCTGAAAGTTTGCTCTAATTTCGATAACTCATTTGGTGTAATATGACCGCAGGCACAGCGCGTTGCTTCACTCTCCAGAATCCGACGTACCTGACAAATTTCTCGCAGCTCTTTGACACCAAAACTCCTGAGCACCGCCCCACGATTAGGAAAGATTTCAACGATGCCAATCCCTTCTAACTCGATTAATGCTTCACGAACCGGGCTGGCACTTACGTTCCATTCCTTGGCTAATGATTGCACTGT
The DNA here is from genome assembly GCF_007748175.1 of Gimesia aquarii. NCBI lineage: Bacteria > Pseudomonadati > Planctomycetota > Planctomycetia > Planctomycetales > Planctomycetaceae > Gimesia > Gimesia aquarii. The sequence goes on along the minus strand of NZ_CP037422.1, from coordinate 710,732 downwards.
CATTCTTTGGTTGGGCTGATACTCTCCCTGAAAAAATTTGACGAGAACTTGCTGTACCAAAGTTTGTCGCCGGGAACCGTGAACCAATTGTTTTGAAACTACTGAAGCCATTTGCAACCACTTCTTTTGCCAATAAAAAATTCACACAAATTATATACAATCATTTTATATTTAATATAATCAGTGACTTTATGTCAACTCATTTCATCCACAAGAACGGCCTTCGGGCCAAAAAATGCAACAGATTGTAAAAGACTGGAAAACCTCCTCTAATTTCCGGGGTTAATTCTCACACCAATACTGACTATTACTATGTACGTGCATTTGAGGTTGCATGATGACTACGATAATTGCCCGTTTTTTCATTGGGATCTTCTTATTCGCAATTCTTGTTTACTTCATACCCGAGCCTGCAAGAATCTCTGCCAAAGCACAACTTGACAGTGAATATAATTCCTCAGATATCCCAGCGATGCCAAACGATCTCAAAATCATCGACAGTATCTCCTATCGCAGAGGAAAGAAAGCCTGGAAACTGGACCTTATCATGCCGAAAGCAAGAGGGCCCCAAAAACGCCCTGCGATCGTTTTCATTCATGGCGGTGGCTGGCATGGTGGAGATAAAGGGCGTGGTTTCTTTCGTACGGGAGCCATTGAATATGCCCGTAAAGGATATGTCTGCATTAGTATAAATTATCGCTTGAGTGATGAAGCTCCATTCCCCGCATGTGTGGAAGATGTGAAGTGTGCTGTTCGCTGGCTTCGAGCCCATGCAGAGAAATATCATGTCGATCCGGAACGGATTGGCGGCTATGGAAATTCGGCAGGCGCACACCTTGTCTGCATGTTGGGGTTAGTCAAAAAAAATGCAAATATGGAAGGAGATGGTCCCTGGCAGGAATATTCGAGCCAGTTAAATGCGGTTTGCGCAGCTGCTACACCCACTGACTTTACCAACTGGCCTGGTGGCTTTGAAACGAAATCTTCACTCAGACAATTATTAAAGGCTCCTAATACGAATATTCATGAACAGGCTGCCAAAGCGTCTCCGATAAACCATGTCCACTCGAAAGCACCACCATTTCTGTTGTTTCATGGCATCCAAGATCATTTGGTTGATGTCTCTCAAGCAGATCGCTTTGTGGAAGCTTTAAAGTCAGCCGGAGCCAAAGATATTAATTATCATCGCTTTGAGGCATCTGGACATGGTGTTTTTAGTCAATGTAGAAAAGAAACTCATCGCCTGATGGAAGAGTTCTTCGCAAGAACCTTAATGAAACAGGAACGCTCACTTTCGCAAGCACAACCGTAATATTTCTTACTGTGCTGCCAATACTTGAAGTTCTTCTCCGGTAATGGGGTTCAGGCGGCGCGCCTTTGTCACCTTCCATTCCCCTCCCATTTTTTGCCAGGTTAATTCCCAGCGGGTCGGTTGACGACCGGTAATTCCACCATATGTCGCTGCCCCGTTTGCCCGAAAATGAGTCGTCGCAATTGAATTTTCTGACCTGAGTTCTGTCTCTAAATCCGTGATGCGAAGCTGGCCATCAATGGTTACCAGTTTTAGAGCAACTTGAACCATTCCCCTTAGCGCATCTGCTCGAGGACTGAAATAATCGAGTGTGGTTTTCTCTTCCTTATTCTCAAACGCATGTATCAAACCGTATAAATCAGCTTCGACGCGTTCACGTTCGGTGACAATACTTAATTCAAGAAAATAAAAACCACCCAACGCGGCAAGCATCACAACACAACCAACGAGATATCTGGTTTGATGCCTTAAGTACCATCTTATAAATAAGAACACGGCCGCAATACTGCAAATGATCATCAACGGAATTGCTGTCTCGGTAATCCACATGATATTCTCTCCTACAGAGCAGGATGGTTTTCGAGAACCGCTAAATTGTCTCGATGAATCACTTCGGAATAGGGTATGCCCCCTAAAATCGTGGCGATTTGATCCGAACGTCGCATGGCAATCTTTTCCATATCACCCGAATTGTAATTACTCAACCCGCGCGCAAATTCTTCACCTGTCGGACTGACCAGTGTTACTACTTCACCACTTTCAAATGTTCCCTCAATGGAACGAATGCCAATTGCTAACAGCGATTTTCCCCCTTCACGGATGGCTTTCGTTGCGCCATCATCGAGGTGAAACTTTCCTTTCGGCCGAATGGTGTATCCAATCCAACGTTTCCAGGCAGAAACAGTGGCTCCCTGTGCCAGGAATAATGTGCCGACATCTTCAGCCTTGAGAATGCGGTCGAGAACGCCTTCTTCTGTTCCATTTGCAATGATGACATTTTCACCTACCGCGGTCGCAGAGCGAACCGCATGCAGCTTGGATTTCATACCTCCCGTTCCCAGGGTACTACTATCGTCGGTTGCCAGCGCCAATAATTCGGGTGTCCAATCCTGAACGAGAGATATTCGGGAACTCGTTTGTAATCCCGGATCACCATCAAAGAGGCCATCCACGACAGAGAGAACCACGAGCAAGGGCTTCTTTACGAGGCTGGTCACCATTGCTGCCAGATGATCGTTGTCTCCAAATTTAATTTCATGAATGCTAACCGTATCATTTTCATTCACTATAGGAACAGCACCATACTCGAATAAAGTATGAATTGTATTGCGTACGTTTAGATAACGAGTACGGTGCTTGAAATCATTGGCCGTGACCAGTAGCTGGGCTGCGTGATACCCATGTTTTTGCAGACAACGATCATAGCGGCGGATTAGATGCGCCTGTCCCACAGCAGCAGAAGCCTGCAAATGACCAAGATCTTTAGGGCGTTCTTTAAGCCCCAAAAGTCCCATTCCTGCCCCAACCGCGCCACTAGACACAACAACCACGCGACGTCCTGTTTCCTTAATTCGGTGAATCTGCTCCGCCAGGGATTCGATCCGTTTCAGGTCGAGACTATCGTCTGCGCAAGAGAGAACGTTTGTTCCAATTTTAATAACGAGCGTTTCCGCCGTCTCGATCACTTCACGCCTTGTAAGACTCACTGTCTGCACTTTTTCCGGGAATCACAAAAAATAATTTATTCAAGCACTCCCCACCGGAGCACGATTTCTTAATACTACCATAATATAATAGTCAGTGGCTGTAAGATAGGCATTCTTCAGAGAGAGTTTGACAGTAATATGAGGCCGTTTTCGCTAAAATTCGTCTCTTTTTCACTATAGTTTCTCTAATTCAGTTTGTCTTTCCTTGGTAGCTCTGAAACAATTAACGCATAGTTCACGCGGATCACACAGATCTTCAAACCCTTTACTACGAACTAAGGCCATTTATGTCGGAACTCTTCCACGAATGTGGCATTGCTGCCGTCTATCATCTTCCCAACAGCGACCCCAGTCCTCTGGCCCCTATGGGAGACCCTGGTAAGACATCGCAACTGATCTCCCGGTTACTGCTGGATATTCAAAATCGTGGTCAGTTGGCGGCTGGCATGACGACGTTTAACCCTGCAAGAAACCAGTTAATCGATACACACAAAGACGTAGGTACCGTCACCGAAGTATTCCAACTCAATCATCAGAACGCCTTTAACAATCTGATGAAAAAGTACCAGGGTCCTGCTGCCATTGGTCATGTGCGTTATGCTACCTGTGGCAAAGATGAACGGAGCTATGCTCAACCTTTCGAACGGCATCACATTCAGAAATCGAAGTGGTTCAGCTTTGGCTTTAACGGGCAATTGGCAAACTACCAGGAACTCTGTCAGGAAATTCTGGCTGAATCCGATTTTCATCTCGCGCGAGAAACCGATACCGAAATTCTGATGCATTTGATCTCTCAGGAACTTTCGAAAGAAAATCCTGGGGAGCTCTTTGACATTCTGGGAAATCTCAGCCAACGTCTGGACGGTGCCTACAATATCGTCTTTCTGGATGCGTTAGGAAATATGTTTGTCTCGCGCGACCCGGTCGGCATTCGCCCCTTGTGTTATGCTTTTGATGGCTCCCTTTTTGCTGCGGCCAGTGAGAGTGTAGCACTGGCGAACATGGGCTTTGATGCAGACGAGATTCACAGTCTCCCCCCTGGCTCGGCAATCGTCATTCAGGATGGAAAGCTCACCATCCGTGAATATGCCAAACCGATGCAAAAAGCGCACTGCTTCTTTGAATGGATCTACTTCGCCAACGTTTGTAGTACACTCGATGACCAAAGTGTTTACATCGTTCGTAAACGACTGGGAGAAGAATTAGCTCAGCAAGAGACCGTTCCGATCGATAAAGATACGATCGTGGTCCCTGTTCCAGATACAGCAAAAGCGGCTGCAGATAGCATGGCCTTTAATTTGAGCGTTCCCAGTCTCGAAGGCCTCATTCGAAATCGCTATATTGGACGCACGTTTATCGAAGGCGCGAACCGTCAAGATAAGGTACGTGCTAAATACACGCCACTTCCTGAAGTTCTCGAAGACAAACGGGTGCTGCTTGTGGAAGATACGATCGTACGTTCAACCACGATGAAAGCGCTGATCAGCCAACTGAAAGAGCGCGGTCGAGCCCGAGAAGTTCACGTACGCGTGGCGTGCCCACCCATTATCGGCCCTTGTTTCTATGGCATTGATATGTCGACCATCAACGAGTTATTCGCCCCCCGTTTTCTACAGGGAGGTGAAATGACTCCGGAAGTGGAACAAGCGATGGCGAAGGCCATTGGTGCAGACAGCTTGAAATATCTGCCAAAGGAATCGATTGCTCGTGCCGTTGGGTTGCCTGACAATTCACTCTGTCAGGCCTGTATCGATACGACTTATCCGACTGAAGCCGGTCGCAAACTGTATCAAATCGCAGTCGAGAATTCGCAAAACGATAATGGCGATGACCCCCATCGAACCTATGACGTTTCGCTTACCAGCCCTGTCAGATCTTAATTCGATAAAGGAATGCTTAGCGTATGTCTGCCTCTCATGAGATGGAAATCCGCGTTCGCTATAGTGAAACTGACGCGATGGGTTTTCTTCACCATGGAAATTATTTCAGCTATTTCGAAATGGGCCGTACTGAGCTCTTTCGATCACAGGGAGGTAATTACCGTGAAATGGAAGAGAAAGGGTATCTGCTCGTTGTCTCAAAAATTGAATGTCGTTACAGACGGCCTGCTCGCTATGATGATGTGTTGACACTCAGAACTACACTCTCCAAAGTCACTGGTGCCAAACTGGAGCATGATTACGAACTTTTCCGCGATGGCGAATCCATTGCGGCTGCACATAGCGTAATCGCTTGTGTCGATCGCGAGGGAAACATTCAGAGGATGCCAGCCGCCCTTGAACAACTGGGCACAGAAGCCCCGTGATCAACGTGTTCTCCTATTTCATTACCTGAATCTATATACGAAAATATCCATTTTTTGGACTTTATTTCAGAAATCCTTACATGTTTATTATCAGTTCGATTTTGGGGACATCAAATAAGCTGATCTCTCGTCGCTTTGTTCAACTACTGTAGCCAATCATGATTTCCTTATTTCGTCCGCTAAATGAAAAACACGTTCTATGAAAATCCTAATCAAGGGCATCAACCAGTCAAGAGTGATGTGTCGCGAAAGTGAAGTGACACACTATGATGTCAGTTCGATATTATCTGATCACACTGCGAACGTGTTTGACAGCTTCCCAAAAATGAGTGTTGATTTTGAATGACTTCGACTTGAACACCTGAAGAAATTCAAAATACAGCGAGATTTGACAGTGATTGTATCCGCAGATGAGGAAAGGTTTATCGGAAAATAATGTTCCCGCGCGCGCGACGCAGAGTACGCAGTTTATGGGGAGTCAGCATCACGTCAAGATGAGAAAAGAAACGTTTTTAAAGGGATTTTTGTGGGATTTTATAGTCGCGAATTTGTCAAGTGAACTTAGTATTAAAGACGGTTGCGACATTCAAACAGAAATGGCAGATTTTTTAAGCCTTCGAGTCTTCAGTTTCAGTGAATACATCGGGCTCATTGAATTCTTCAATCAGTTGATTAACGGCTGTCGAAGAACCCAGGGCAAAAATACTATCGCCGGCATTGAGAATCGTCGTGCTGGGAGGGGGCATCTCAGGCTCCTGATCCAGTCGACAAATACCAATGATCATGATTCCTTTATCACTGAAGTCGGTTTCACTCAACTTTTTTCCGCAATACGGGCTACTTTCGCTGATCTGTAAATCAGCAACCTGGAATCCGCCAACATGCTTGCTGGCGACTTCAACAAAATCTTCCACGGCAGGGTGAATCATAAAACGAGCGATTTTAACTGCACCGCTGCGAAAGGGGCTCACAACACGGGTCGCTCCAGCATGCTTGATTTTTTCGCTCGCTTTATCATCACTCGCACGAGCTATAATTTGAAAATCAGGGTTGAGCATTCGCGCCGTTAATACGACATACACATTATCAGCATCACCGGGTAAAGCAGACGCCAGAGCTTTTGCGTAATCGATGCCCGCGCTTTTCAGAATAAAGTCATCGGTCGCATCACCAAAAACGTAAAACCAACCGCGTGGCTGACAAACTGCCTGTAAACGCTCTTCGTTACTGTCGATCACCACAAATGGCTTTCCTCGTTCGTGGAGGTATTCGCTGATAGTCTCCCCCATGCGACCTATGCCACACACAATGTAATGCCCACGTAAATTCGCAATTGATTTCTGCATTCGTCGTTGCTCCAACATCGAACTCATTTGTTGTCGAACGATCCACTGACCGAGCTGGGAAACGCTATAAGTAAAGATTCCCAAACCAAACATAAGATAGAAAATGATAAAAATTTTACCATTGTCACTTAAAGTAACCGGGTCTTCATACCCCACAGTCGTCGCGGTAATCACAATCATATACAGACTGTTCAACCACGAAGAACCCTCGATCAGGCGAATTCCCACTGTACCAAAAATCGTAAACCCTAACAGCAGCCCGGCAATGCGAATCACCTGCCCTACCGTCTGCTTTTGTGCTCTTACCTGATTGATGTTTGACAATGTATGAAAAAACATGCGTGAGATTTTACAGTCTGAAGAGAATTTTGGATAGAATACCAGTCTGAGTCTGCTGTAATAATAATGATTCCCCTTGCCCCAGGTCATCCAGTAAGAACTCAGCCGCCTTTAATCCGCTACGAACCGCCCCTTCCATCGTGGCAGGCCAACCGGTAGAAGTCCAATCTCCTGCGAGGTACAAACCTGACACGTCAGTCCTCTGTGAAGGGCGCAATTCTTCAATCCCTGGTTGAACAGAAAAGACTGCCTGATGCTCCGTTACCATACGGCTGTGAATCAGTTTTGCCCGTCGTGTCTCAGGCCAGATTTGGCTTAGCTCTTCGACAACTTCTGCGATAATTTCTTTCTGAGAGCGGCCCTGCCTCTCTTCACCTCGCAGATGGTGACTGGCAGAAATCACAATCTGATAATAAAAATCTGTCTCAGAAGAAGGTTGCATAATCCGACTACGGTTAAACATCCACTGTGAAAGGCAATCTACAAAAACTGCATGTGGAAGTTCTGTAATTTCCCGATCAAACCAAAGATGTACGCTGGTAATCGGAGCCGCTTCGATCTGTTCCACACTTTCCAGAGACTCGCGTCCTTTAAAAGTATCAGGTAGCAGGGACAAAACACGCTGATGAGGTACTGCAATGATGACACGCTCGCAGGAAAGATCCTGTCCATCCCGCAATTGTACGCCGACCACTTTTCCCGCTTCGATCTGAACCCGCTCAACTCCCGTTTGCAGATGAACTTTTGCCTGTTTCTGTTCCAGGCGTCTTAGAATCACATCACCATACAACTGCTCGAGTGGCACAGTGGGAATGAGGACCTGCCAATTATCGCGTGCTCTTAAAAAACCATCGACAAAAACTTTTTGTGCATGCGATAGTGAAATACGCTCCAGACTTTCACTTAAGGCACTCACCAACACCACATTCCAAAATCGATTGATTACATTTTGAGATTGCCCCTGATCAGCAAGCCATTCTGCCATCGTAGGTTCATTGTTAAAATCAACGGGAATCCGAGCCAACCGCTTGAGTCCACGGACCAATTCCATTTTTTCCTGAATCGATAAATAAGAAAGACCTCCAAATGCGGGCAGTAAATGCAAGGGTGCCGGCAGCCATGAACTCGCTGCAAATGAATTCACCTTGAACCGCGCTCTGGATTCATTAGAAGCGGAGAGATCGTTGTTAGATTTAGCAGGCCCGACAAAATAGAGTTGTTTTTCTCTACGAAAACAGTATGAGATTCCCACTGTTTGACAAAACCGGTTAAACTCTTCGCAGCAGCCCATACTAACGTGCTGACAATTATCAATGAGAGCCTGTGTCTGTTTATCCTCAAAGGAACTAGCTCTCCCTCCCAACCTGGGACGAGACTCAAATAATGAAACCGATACTCCCCGATCTGCAAGTGTGACCGCACAGGCCAAGCCGGCTAATCCACCTCCAATGATGACAGCTTCTGAGTTTTTGTCTCCCAATGACTTTTCCTGACAAACGCGATTGTTTTAAGAAAAGGATTCTACCCCGGACATTGTGTCTGTATTTCCCGTTCGTGCTGACATAATATGTGAGGATATCGAAATTAACACGTGATCCTAGGGGTGGCTCTGTTAAATCATGAAATATTTGAGGATTCAACAGATTCAAAGCCAGTCAATACGCTGGCTGCAAACCGGGAGAAACTTCATCTACCCTCCTCGTTGCTCTCTCTGTGGAAATGCAAAGATTTGTTCTGGATCGGACTGCGGTGAACAGATAGAACGAATTGCTCCACAAATAGAACAGGCCTGTGAGCGATGCGGTGCCGATGCAGGTCCGTACCTGGATACTTCGCAAGGCTGCAGTTACTGTAAAAATGAACGTTTTTTATTTTCACGTGCGATAGCTCTGGGGAAATATCAGGGCTCTCTACGTGAATTTATCTTAAAGTTGAAACAAAACCACGGGGCCCATTTGGGAGGTGATCTGGGTAATCTATTATATTACCGAAATCAACAGAAGTTTAAGAAACTCGCTACCGATTTGATCATTCCGGTTCCCCTGTATTGGACGGCACGCTTACACCGCGCTCATAATCCAGCTAGTATCATTGCAGAGGTACTCTCACACCGCTTGCAAGCAAAATACTCCGGGAATATACTCGCAAAACGGAAACGGACTGCCGCACAGGCCAGTCTGACTCCTTCGAATAGAAGAAAAAACTTAAGAGACGCATTTGAAATACGCAGAAAAAAACAGGTAGTTGGACAGACAATCTTGCTGGTTGATGATGTCATGACTACTGGTTCAACTGCGAACGCTGTGACTCGCGTGCTGCTAGATGCAGGTGCGAAAGAAATTAATGTTGCAGTGATTGCCAGGGCACCGGGTGTTTGAGTAGACAGTTCAGAATAAAAATTCTCCACACAAGACGGCAGCCGTTTTGGTGGATACAATAATTAAGGCAAGTACTTCGATGAATTCGAGTACAACTCAACCTCCCGCGGATGAGAACCAAAACAATCAGTCGGAGGCCCAAAAAATCAGGCCTAAGCACCATTTTTTTGTACGCGGACTGGCTATTAGCCTGCCTCCTATTCTGACACTGGTCATTGTGATCTGGGTCGCGGGGATTGTAAACGATTATATAATTTCTCCGACAACGACTACAGTTCGCTATTGTATTGCTTACTTCACAGATACTTCCGAGCCCAGAGATAATTTTGTGGAAGTAGAGAACCTGCCACCTCTCGAATACTGTCGAACAGATTATCTCATTAGTAAAAAACATGCCAAAGAGTTCCAGACCATAGAAAAAAATTCCGGTCCTGGCGCTGTAACTCGTAACATGGTGATCGATTATGCCTGGGTTCCATTTGGAGATCGAGCAGTACCTTATGAGGACTACCGCGAAGTAGCAAAACGAATTCGCGCCTCGGAAATGCCCACCACTGCAATGGGTCTGTATATGGAACTGGCAACCACTCGTTGGTTCAAAAGCCTGTTTAATCTAAGTGCCGTTGCGGTCATTTTAACAATTATCGCCTTGTATTTTCTGGGACGTTTTGTCACAGCTCGCATCGGTTCATGGATGGTCATCAAATTCGAAAAAGGAATACTCGCACGATTGCCAGTGGTCAGTAATGTGTATTCCTCAGTTAAACAAGTAACGGACTTTTTTTTCAACGAACGAACTGTGGACTATAGCCGTGTGGTGGCGGTAGAGTATCCCCGGCGAGGGATCTGGTCTTTGGGATTTGTTACGGGTGACAGTATGCTGGAAATGACCGTTACTGCGGGAGAACCACTGGTAGCGATTCTCATTCCGACTTCTCCTATGCCGGTGACCGGATATACGATGAGCATCCCGAAAAGTGAAGTTGTCGACTTGAATATCACTGTCGATCAAGCGTTTCAGTTTTGCCTTTCCTGTGGTGTACTTGTACCTCCCCAACAAAAAGTGACCGATGAACTACTGCGAGAGGAGTTGGGAAAACGGCTGTTAGGAGACGGAAAACTGGCTGGATTTAAAGTTCAGATTGTACCACCGGAAGCAACTCTCCAAACTCCCACTCTCGAAAGTGAACCTGCCACAGATGAAACAAAGCCAGAAGAGCCTTCGACTGATCAAACAGAGGGCCCGGAAAATCCACCACACTCAAATTGATCAGTCAGCAAGCCATGGTACTTAGTCAGTAAGAAAAAACGTTTCGTATGTTTGATCAGCAGATGTTTAAATAAGGCCTATTCAGAGATCTTCAAGTAGTTAGAAAGTCATCAATGAACCAGACGTCTCAACAACGTCCTCTGCGAATCGCAACCCGTGCCAGCCGCCTCGCCCTCTGGCAGGCACATTATATTGCAGACTTGCTAAAAAAACATTCGAGCAAACGCCCCATTGAAATTGTTCACATTACATCAGAAGGAGACCGTAACCTGACTTCTCCTTTGTCTGAGTTTGGAGGGTTGGGTGTTTTTACGAGAGAAGTCCAGAAAGCCGTTTTAGATGGCCGAGCCGATCTCGCCGTACATAGTTTGAAGGATCTTCCTACTGAACAGGCAGCAGGATTGCAACTCGCTGGCATTCCAGAACGAGGTCCTCTGTATGACGTCCTGATCTTTCCGCAGGACTCTGAGCCCCTCAGCGATGTGTCTGAACTCCCTCCCGATGCCAGAATTGGAACCGGCAGTTTACGTCGACGGGCACAGTTGCTACATCAACGATCTGATTTACAGATGCAGGAAGTCCGAGGGAATGTTGAAACGCGACTTAAAAAACTTGATGCAGGTGAATACGATGCACTCTGTCTGGCTGAAGCCGGCATGGTTCGCCTGGAGTTATTGGATCAGCGAGTATCACTTCTGTTGACTCCCCCTGAAGTTTATCCTGCGATTGGACAAGGTGCTCTGGGGATTGAATGCCGTGAAGATGACGAGGAAACCAGTTTGCTTCTCAACGAAATCTCTCATCAACTGACAAAAGCGGCTACGACAGCAGAACGCAGCTTGCTTTCCTTCTTAAGAGCTGGCTGCCATGCCCCGATTGGATGTCTGTCTCAACTCGAAGAAGATCAGCTCCAACTGGAGGCAGTCGTCCTCAGTGGTGATGGCCAGGAACGAATCACTGCCTCCGCCTCAGGTTCATTAGCAGATGCCAGGAAAATCGGTGTTGATACCGCGAAAAAATTACTCGACTCGGGCGCTGGTCGGCTTATCTCAAATAACGACGATTCTTGAATTTATGGTTTCGTATCGACAGAGATGAAGAGAGGCACGTCAAGTCAAAAAAGACACTTGTGATTTATTTCTCTAATCTTCCCAAAATGGCACTACAAGGGATGTCGATTCTCTTTTGAAAATCAGATACAATGAGAGCGAATGGACTGCCTATTATACACGTATTCAGGAAGAGCGGAAGGCTTGAGACATGGAACGTCACCCTTATCGCCCCGGTTTATCCGGGATCATTGCTACAGAAACCGAGATTTCCCAAGTTCAAGATGGCTTAACTTATCGGGGTTATCCCATTGAAGAGTTGGCTAAGGAAGCTTCATTTATTGAAGTCACCTATCTCCTTTTACAAGGTGAGCTCCCCAGCCATGAGCAATTAGCCGACTTTCAAACGTTGCTGATTGAAACAGGCAATTTACCTAAGCCCGTTATCGCCGCTATTCAGGCCATTCCTCCCCATATCGAGATGATGGAAGTGATCCGAACTGGCATCAGTTTGTTGTCACACTTCGATCCCCAAATGGAATATGGCGTTTTCATGTCTGAAGTCGCCAATGCACAATATCTTTTAGCAATGTTGCCACAGCTAATCTCTTACCGATATCAACAGGTACATAAATTAAATCCAGTCGAACCTAATTTTCATCATTCTTATGCTGGCAGCTTCTGGTATATGCTGAAAGGGGAAGAACCATCTCAATTGGAAGAGGAAGCCTTTAACGCTGCATTAATTACCTATGCTGATTATGGGTTAGCCCCTTCTACTTTTGCAGCGCGTGTGGTCGCTTCAACCGGTAGCCCCCTCTATTCAGCGGTCTGTTCTGCCATTGGTTCGATCAATGGACTATTGCATTGTAGTTCGGGAGCAGGAGTTCTGGATGCCCTGCAAGAGTCGATTTTTTCGGGCAACCCGGAAGAATGGGTCTGTCAAGAAATAGCCAAAGGCAAAAGAGTGCTCGGTTTTCAAGCATCACATCACAAACCAAGAGATCCCCGCTCAGCAGTTCTCAAAGATTACTGTTGGCAATTGGCAGATGCGCTGGGACAGAAAGAAATGGAATCTGCAGCAGATACGATCGAAGAAATCATGCTGAAAGTTCAGAAAGTTCATCCACGAATTGAGTGGCATGCCAGCCGTCTGCTGCATTACCTTGGATTTGAACCAGAACTATTTATGCCAATCTTTACCGTTTCCCGCCTGGCAGGATGGGTAGCTCATATCATTGAGCAATCAGAAAATAATCACCTTTTTCAGCCTTTGTCACGATACGTTGGTATGGACCAACGAAAATACAAACCATTGCCACTACGCAGCTGATTCTAAGTGATCAGAATAAAACAGCCGTAATAAAATAGGTAATAAAATCAGAGAACCTAACATACCACCGATCATGGCAACGCTAACCAGCGCACCAAAATAGATCAGTGGAATGAAATGTGAAAGAGTGAGTACACTGAACCCGGCCACCAGCGCGCATGTCGCAAAGATAATTGCCCGACCGACACTCTTATGAGTTCGCCGCAAAGCATCTGTAATTGATGCACCACGCGAACGTTCTCTTAGAAAGCCTGTAATAAAATGAATACTGGAATCGGTCGTGAGCCCCATTGAGACGCTGGCAATCATCGCTGTACCAATATTTAAAGGCAATCCAAACCAGCCCATTGCCCCCACTACTAATACGATGGGGAACAAGTTCGGGACCATAGAAATCATACCTATTTTCAAGCTGCGAAATGCAATCGTCATCATTGTCAGAATACTGGCACCAGCTAACAGAAAGCTAAATAACTGATCTTTCAACAAACTGTCAATCAGATAAGCCAGTAGTATAAAAATTCCTGCCGCTTTACCTGATTCTGCAGGCTTTGACTTTGAATCATTAGCCGACTGTTTGACTTCAGAACCGGGAAAATGTTTTTTAGCGAGGGCATCGACTTTGTGAATCAAGGATAACTTTTCCTCAGCAGACTGGCGTTCTAAGGCCCGCAACACGAGTCGCATTCTTCCTTTTTCGGGATTATAAAGACTGCTTTCAAAATCGGGCTGTAATTTTTTGAGCTGGTCCAGTTTGGATTTTACGGGGTCAGAGGCAAAAGGGATTTTTGGTACAAAATCGAGTGTATCAGTAATCGAAATCACCTTGGTTAACTGTTCTTTATCAGGAGGATTTACTCGTCTTAGATCTTCTGCCAAAGCCCGTACACGCTCTAAAAAAGCTTCATCCAGCTTAGAGGGAGCTGGAAAATTAACTTCCCAGGTCGAAGCGCCTCCTAGTCGCGTCTCAACAAAATCGAGAGCCTGTACAATATCACTGGATTCTCGAAAGTTTTTACTGAAATCAGTTTCAATCTGCAAACGATAAAACCCTCCCCCCGCCAATAGGACAAATAGAGAAGCAAATCCCAATAGTGTTTTTGGGTAATGTTCTGTACCAATACAGACTTTTTTCAACAATCGCTCCAGGCCACGTTCAGAGGAGTGCTTGAGTGGAGCATTCAGATAGCCTAATGAAATTCCTCCCGGTAACAAAACGATGGCTGCGAGGAGCACCATCATCGTTCCGATGGCCATCATGATTCCAAAACTTCTGACAGGTGCAATTTCACTTGAGAGTAATGAGGCGAAACCAGCCGCTGTGGTAGCACAAGTCCAAAAAATTGCTGGCAACAACTCCACCATTGTCTGTCTAATCGCTCGCGGCCGTGAGACATTGCTACGTTGCAATTCCTGAAAGTGGACAGCAACATGTGCTACAGTCGCGATCCCAATAATCGTAACCAGAGAATTGAGCATGGAACTAACCATACTCAACTGGAAGTGACCTAATACAAGAATTGCCTCAGTCCACAAAATGGAACAGATTACGACCAATAAAGGTAACATCACCCAACGCAAACGTCGAAACAATAGAAACAAAACCAGTGCCAAGAAGCCAAGGGAAACTTTAAAAAGGATCTCTCCATCCTCCTCCACATAGCGAAACATATCGTGAACCTGAATGGGTTCACCGACAACGTAAGCTGCCGGTGTATGTGCATTTGCCATCTTGCGAATCATCTGAAAGGTTTCGGCGCGGGGAACTGGAGATTCACTCTCCGGCAACAAACGCAAAACGATTGCTGTTGTCTGATTGTCATCGCCGACGAGAACCCCTCGAAATAAATCCGTTAATTCGTCTTTTTTTCGACGAATTAGAGCACGTAGGAAGAAGTTTAATCTAGGAGGAGAAAGAGCATCTGCCAGATTTTGAGATAATTCAGTATTTACCCCCGGTATCTTACTTAGTTCTTTTGCATAACGCCGAACTTCTAGTAGACCTTCCGGTTCTAATAAATCGGGCGTTGAATAAGCAACAAAGATAAATTCATCGCCTCCGAATAATGATTTGCTCTCCAGATAGTCTAGCAAGTGCTGGTCATCCTCGGCGTAGAGAGACTCAATTGATTGTTCGAAGCTAAGTTGAGAAGCCGGGAAAATAGCAACCCCGGTCAAGATCAAAGAGATCAAAAGCAAGCCCCAGCGCAGGTTGTAGAGACGGTCTACCAATGATTCAAGCCATCGCCGCGGGTGACTACTCATAAAGAAAGACCACATCCTACTGCCTGAGAGGCAATTTAACTAAAATTTTGGCCCGTTACTACGATGGAGAAATGCGCTCTGTTCTCCATTACTACTTCATAGACTCATGACGGACTATATCGCAGAGAATACATGATTTCATCTCTAAGCGGACATTTTTTACCAAGGGGACATTTTTTTCTATCTATCAAAGTCAAAAACCATTTGGAGCCTCCCCTTGTATCTTCTCTCCCAGACCTGCATACTTTAAAAATCTTCCCTTTCTGGACTCTACGGATACGTTTCGGTGACACAAACTAGACGTTGCTATTTTGCACTACTGCTGGTTCTTATTCTCGCAGGTAGTTTACGTGTAATTCTCGTCTCTTTACAGCCTGGTCAGCTACAGCAGGACCGGGACGCCTATCTTGCAATCGCCAAGAATCTGGCGTCGGGCCATGGTTATTCATCCAGTATGAGCACACAGACAAATGAGACTCTGCCGACAGCGTTTCGCCCTCCACTTTATCCCTGTTTGCTTGCGGTTATTTATTTTCTCAAAGCGGCCCCCATTGGCATTGGCATCATTCAAATCATTCTGGGAATTCTTACCGTCTGGTTGACCTGGCGAACAGCAAAATGTCTACAAATGGAAGTGGGTGGAATATTAGCTGCTGCGATTGTCGCTACCGACCCTGTTCTGCTGCAATATACTGCATATGCCATGACTGAGGTACTTTCCTCATTCCTATCGAGCCTGCTGCTGTACTTTCTGATCTCCAGTTTCTCAGCAGAAAAATCGCCAACAGATACAAAGTTGCCAGTTCCCATTTCCTTCTGGACAGGTATTGTCTGGGGGTCAGCGATCCTCTGCCGCCCCACTTATCTGGCTTTTTTCGGTGTCTGGATCGCCGCTCGATTAACGAATCCTCTTCTCCAACGATTCCAAATTGTTAAAACCCAATCATCGGTAAAACAGAAATCAGGGCAGATAACCTATCTCACACTGGGTATCATACTCACAGTCTCTCCCTGGTTGATTCGGAACCTTGTCGTCTTCCACTCTCCCATACTGACGACCACTCACGGTGGTTACACATTATTGCTGGGAAATAACCCGGTCTTCTATAAAGAGGTTGTCCAAAAACCATGGGGAACGGTCTGGTCTGGAAAAAGTTTACACACCTGGCAAAAAAGTCTGGATGAGCAAATCACTCAACAAGTACCAGCAATCAAATCAGAACAGGAACGAGACCGTTGGATGTACCAGCGCGCAAAACAAAATATTTCCAAACAACCAGAGCGATTTGTACAGTCTTGTATTCTTCGATTCAAACGTTTTTGGAATGTCTCTCCACTTACATATTCTACCTTAACCGCCAAACCTCTCATCAAATGGAGCATTGCCGGATATTATTCTCTGGTTCTCATTGGCTGTTTCGGTGGTATATTCATGGTAATATGGAATAAAGAAAAAAAATGGGCACCACTAGTTTTGCTGATATTTAGTTTTACTCTCGTCCATCTCTTCTATTGGACCAACATGAGAATGCGTGCGCCACTCGTTCCGGCAATTGCCTTGTTAAGCATATATGGCTGGTCTCAAATCGTTCGATTTTTCAAATTCGCCAGACCAAGAAAAGCCTCTCAAAATGATCGTCATAACAATAGATAGAGTAGCACTTTATCACGCATTCAGACATTGATTTGACTCGCTAACTGTTATTGACACTCTTTAAGAAAACGCCCTATAATCCGCGCCCATTTATCTTGGTACAGCAGACGAAGTTAGTGTCTTCTGACCTCGATCCGTTCCCCCCTATTTTTTGTCATTTCGACGATAGTGGGGATTCAATTCAGGCCATCCCCTTCATCAGAAGATAGACCTACTCGGTTTTTCATTTCAGGAGTGCCCGTGTCGGGCGAGATCAATCCCGTCTCTCGGTATATTTCGCACACGATCTGGCAAGCTGTTATTTTATTAACAATGCTTGGCGGCCTGGTCACGATTGCGCCTGCTCAAACAAGTTTTTTTGGTGCCCCCAAAGCCTCCTATGAGGAATCAGAATATGTTCCCCCCGAAGAAGCTCCCATCGAAATCTCTGCTGAATACTCCCAACAATGGGAGGAAGATTTTGTAGAAGTCTCGATTCTGAAAGGCAATTGTCTTATCAAACAGGGAGAGGCCGTGCTTAGAGCACGGCAGATGGTCATCTGGCATCGAAAAACTAGAAAAACCAATCGTGTTTCGATCTATCTTGAGGGAGAAGTTCGTGTTGACCTTCCGGGAGAGTCAAAGAACGAAAACAGTTTGCTGGTTAATCTGGTTACCCAAAAAGGGGTAAAAGCAGATATAAGGCGTTCATCCACAATCAAAGCCTCTCAAGATGACCCTTTATTGAAACGAGCCATCCAACGTCGTGGCACTCCACATGATCATCAGTTGAAACGTGCGCAATTTATTGTTGAAAAGCCTCCACTTGAAGGACCAGAATTAAACACCGTTCCTGCACCTGAACTCAAGGTTAACTTTCGAAGAATTCGACTATTTCCACGCAGCGCTGTCCCGTACAACGTCCAAAGTTTTCCCTCTACTCATACCGTTCCTCCTGAACAGATCTGGGTCATTACAGGTGGAGTGAACCTTTTAATTGATGGTATCGACGGTGTGGGGATGGTTGATATGTCAGCAGATCGCATCATCATTTGGACTGATGGACGTAATACACAAAACTTTAATTCTGAGATCCGTCAGTCAAAAGAAACTCCCTTCGAAATCTATCTCGAAGGTAATATTGAAATTCGTCAAGGTACCTACTTTCTCAAAGCAAACCGTGCCTTTTATGACGCGCGCGAAGAGAGAGGTGTTTTGCTAGACGCAGAACTCAAGACTCATGTTCCTGAACTGGGAGAAGATATCCGAATTCGAGCGAGCCATATCCGCCAGTTATCGAAAGGTGCTTATCTGGCTCAAAATGGCTGGGCCACAGGAAGTCAATTTGGAAAGCCCGGCTATCGTATTCAATCATCCGATATCTTTATTGAAGATCGGTACACAACTCCCTGGCTCGGTGCAGGCTCGAACGAACTTGACCCCCTCACAGGTCAACCTGTTCCCCATAAACGCGCCTGGCTCTCCAGTTCTAATAATACATTCCGTATAAAAAATATTCCGCTATTTTATCTGCCTTACATCACAAGTCCGGCTGAAGACATTTACTTCCCGATTATAGGTTTGCGTCCTGGAAACGATCGCATCTTTGGATTTCAGATTGAAAGTCAATGGGATATGTATAAGCTGCTTGGTCTTGAACGTCGACCGGGAACTAAGTGGGAAGGGCAGCTCGATTACTATTCAATTCGCGGTATTGGCATAGGACAAGCGGGAAGTTATGCAGGGGAAAACCTGCTGGGGTTTGATAATATTTTCAATGGTAATGGAGAATTGTTTTACATACATGACAGTGGTACAGATAACCTGGGTCTGGATCGCAGAGCACTCATTCCCTCTACAAAAGATCGTTACTTTCTCAACCATAGACACAGACAGGATTCTCCCTTTGGAGTCACACTGATCGCAGAAGGTGGTCTGCTCTCTGATCGAAACTTTCTGGAACAATATTTTGAATCAGAATTCGACAACGACAAAGATATCGAAACGCTGCTGCATCTGAAACAGCAACAGGAAAACTGGTCCTGGTCAATCATTGGCAGGACCAGGCTGAATGATTTTACCAATACCACAGACTGGCTCCCTAAAGGTGACCTTTATTTACTCGGGGAGCCTTTGTTCGGAAATCTATTGAGCTGGACTTCGCACTCTTCAATCGGGTATGGGAAATTAAAACCCGGTGCTCCACCTTATAACCCCACACAAGACGTGTTCACACCACTGCCTTTCATTGCCGATTCACAAGGTGTGGTCGCAATGACTCGACATCAACTTGAAGCCCCCTTCAATCTGGGCCCGATTAAACTGGTGCCTTATGTTTTGGGAGAGGCCGCGTATTGGGAAGAAGGCCTACAACAGCAAAAAATCGATCGACTTTATGGCTCAGCGGGATTGCGAGGTAGCATCTTATTTGAACGCATTTTTCCAGATGTCTATAGTTCATTTTTTAATCTTAATGGACTGGCCCATAAGATGTCACTGGAAGGGGACTACTCATTCAGTGATTCAAGTGAAGACCTGACGAACATTGCTCAATACAATGAATTTGATGACAATGCACAGGAGCGCTTTCGCCAAAGACTGGTAATCAATACCTTTGGTGGGACATTACCACCCCAGTTTGATCCTCGATTCTATGCTGTCCGAACAGGTGCTGGTCGCGGTGTAACTGATCCATACTATGAATTAGTCGATGACCAACAAGTGTTGAGAATGGCCTGGCGACATCGCCTGCAAACTAAAACTGGTCCTCCTGATCGAATGCGAATCAAAGACTGGATGACTCTTGACCTGGAAGCATCCTACTTTCCCAATCCTCAACGCGATAACTTTGGCGAAGATATCGGTTTACTCGGAGGACATTATCAATGGTTTCTTGGTGACCGCACCACATTAGCAGCAAATGCCTACTATGATTTGTTCGATGGAGGTCAACAACTTTGGGATGTTTCTTTGACCAGCCAACGTACGAATCGCTTGTCCGTCAATGTTGCTTTGCAACAAATTAAAGGAGGCGGCGGTCTAGATAGTCAAATTCTGTCTGCCTCTCTGAATTATGTCATGAGTCAAAAGTGGAGTGCCGGGATCAGCACCGCCTATGATTTAGGAGAAAACATTAACCGCGGACAAACTCTCTCGCTCACTAGAACGGGAGCCGACTTTCTCATGAGTCTTGGAATGACTTATGATCAAAGTACGGGCAATGCCGGCATCGGTTTAACCATCATGCCACGTTTTGGGAACTTCGGCGCGGGGCCAGCTGATTTTTCTTCGTTACTTGGTAATAATGCTCAATAACAGGAATTTCGACGGTGATTAAATCTCAGAATACTATAGTTAAAAAACATCGTGCAGGTTCAGCACCACGCGAAGTGACAACAAAATTACGATCTGAATGGAGGCAACGTCTTGTTGACGCCGAACGTGGTATCACATTCGGAATCCGCCTGGACAGTACGTTCTTCATACACTTCTTTACCGGGAGCGCCGTCATTGCCGGTGCCATGTTGCTAGGTTTATCGGCAACACACTGGGCAATTATTGTTCTGGCAATGACAACCGTATTGTGCGCTCAAATGTTTAACCAAGTTTTGAAATCGATCTGGAAGTTGCTCGGCAACCATTTACCGGCAGAGTCACAAAACACTTTTAAAGCAGGTACAGCCGCTGTCTGTGTCAGTATAATCGGTTCGGTAATCACGATCGCAATCATCTTTTGTTCTGCCCTCTATCGTTTGCTCTTTTAAACACAATATCTAAGTGCCAACATAGTTCCATTGCGAACCCTGTTCTCATATCAGATAATTTTAGTTCAATCCAGTTTCTTTGCTCTGAACTATTATGGTTATTTTGATGAATCTATTTCGACACATTAAATTTTTACTACTTCTCTGTGCGCTTGTCTCTGGCCACTTGCAGGCAGCAGAACCAATAAAACCAAATTCCCGCCTTCCCAAGACCACTCCCTGGGATTTGAAAGAGCTCAGTAAAGCACCAAAATTTGAATGGGTTGATCAGAATTCTTCGATTAAGTCACTAATGTATCGAGGCTTGGATTATCAGGAAAAACCAACAAAAGTCTTTGCCTATTATGGTTCACCCAAGGTAGACCCAACGAATCCATCGCGCTTTCCTGGAATCGTGCTGGTCCATGGTGGGGGCGGAACTGCGTTCAAAGAATGGGTCGAATTATGGGTCCAGAAAGGCTATGCAGCTATTGCCATGGATCTGGCTGGTTTCCAGCCTGTTGAGGGTAAAAATCCACATGATCGCAAAAATAGAACACGGCTTGCTGAGGGTGGACCAAATCAATCACATGTCGAAAAATTTGATGCTATCAAATCTGATATTTCAGAACACTGGTGTTATCACGCACCGGCCAATGTCATTTTGGCACACTCACTGATCTGCTCGTTTGCTGAAGTTGATCAAGGCCGTACGGCTGTGACGGGCATCTCATGGGGTGGCTACCTAACTTGTATTGTTGCGGGACTTGACAATCGCTTCGAGGCGGCTGTCCCCGTTTATGGGTGTGGTTTCTTGGATAATCACTCGGTTTTTGAAAAATCGATCACTAAGCTTCCCCCCAAAGACGCCAAGCGTTGGATGCAACTCTATGATCCGGGGCAATATCTGCCTGCAATTCAAATGCCAATCTTTTTTGTTAATGGCACGAATGATTTCGCATACTGGTTGAGTGCTTACCAGAAAAGTTATGAAGCCGTTCCTGAATCTACGCCGCGTAACATTCGTATTAAAGTCAACATGCGACATAGCCACCCAACTGGTTGGGCACCTCAAGAGATTGCAAAGTTCATTAATGAAAAACTCAACCACACGACAGCCTTACCGCTGGTTCAGAGCCCCGTGATGAAAGGCGAAAGAATATCAGCAGAATTGTCTCAGTCTGCCCTAGTGAAAACAGCAGTTCTGCAATACACAACCGATGATGGTCCTAACCCGGAAAGAAAGTGGTATTCAATCCCACTAAAAATTGAAGGGAGGAAAGTCTCAGGCAAAGCGCCACCAGGAAATACAAAAATCTGGTTTATCAATGTCACTGATGAAACGGGTGCGATGACATCCAGTCCTCTCATGAGGAATCTATAATATCAAGAGTCGATCTCAGGCAGCCGGGATTTGTGGAGCAATTTTCTTAGTCACATCCCCTTTTTTCTGCTTCAGGTCAAATAAACCAAAAATTTCTGCCGCAGTCAGGCTTCGCGACTCGCACGTCGTGTCACCATCTCCCAATATGGAATGAAATAACTCTCGTTTCTGCTGCAAGACCAGATCAATACGTTCTTCAATCGTATTGTTACAGATGAATTTTGTTACGATTACCTGCGTTTTCTGACCGATCCGATGGGCACGGTTAATTGCCTGATCCTCAATCGCTGGATTCCACCAGCGGTCGAACAGAAATACATAACCGGCAAACTGTAAATTGAGGCCCACAGCGCCGGTACCATAACTCATCAACAGTAAATGGGAATTCGGATCGTGCTTGAATTGATCGAGAATGGGCTCGCGTTGTTTTGTAGGAATTCCACCATGATAGACAAGAGTCCCAAAACGCGCTAACCGTTCAGCCATGAAATCCAAAGGCTTCGTCCATTGGCTGAATAAAATTGCTTTGCCACCACTAGAGGCAATCTCTTCCATGTCGGCTTCCAGTCGATCCAGTTTTGAGCTTTCCCCTGTTACCGGATCGAAATTAGTGATTTGCTTCAAACGCAGCACTAACTCAAAGACATGCTGTACGGTAATCGAATCTCCCATCTCATTCAGCTGAATCACACCATCTTTTTCAGCTGTCTCATACGCAATTTGCTGAGCGGGATTCAAATCTAAGAAGGCAGGGCGATCCAGACGGGGCGGTAAGTCGGTCATCACCAGATCTTTAGTCCGTCTCAAAATAAACTCTTTGGAAAGTACCTGGAGCTGCCGCAAATCAGGAGTTGCCCGTGGCGGAACGACTTCCATCCATTCAAATAAAGATGACATTTCTTCATGTCGATTTTCAATGGGAGTACCTGTGAGAGCCCAACTCCGTTTACGAGGTATAGAGCGAGAAATCTCTGCAGTTCGAGAGTTGCGATTTTTTATTCTTTGTGCTTCATCAAGAACGACCAAGTCGAACCGGGGAATATTCTCTTCCCCCATCGCCTCAAAATCGCGTGTCATCGATTCATAATTGGCAATCAAGATCGGTGTATTTGGCATTTCCCAAATCATTTTGCGACGATTCGAATCCCCTTGTACAATGGTAACGGGTAGTTCTTCAGCCCAAAATTTAAATTCACGCTGCCAATTGGGGATCAGTGGCTTAGGACAGAGCAATAAGATTCGTCGAACCTGACCGCTCCGCAATAACAAACGAACTCCAGTAATTGTCTGCATCGTTTTACCGAGCCCCATTTCATCAGCAAGCAATGCAGACTTTTGCGAAAACAGCCAGGCTATCCCCTCATACTGGTAAGGAAATGGTTCGAACGGCATAAGCAATTCCTGTCCCGCCAACCAGGTTTCTAATGGAGGCTGCAACAGGTAAAAGAGTCGATCTTCTAAAGACAATGCGTTTGGCGGAGGTTGTAACCTAGTTGCTTTTTTACTTTCCATGTTTTCGGAGTCTGTCGGTGTCGGCCCTTTGATTTGATTAATTTCCGACTCGGGTTCTTTTTCTTCTTTGGGAGGAATAAATTCTAAACCGTCAGGAAATGTCATACCAAAGGTTTTGACGCGTGGACGAGTCGGCTTCCATTTCGGCATCATGCCTGCCGGCTCAAGCAGGTCAACCGACGATGTTTCCACTTTGAATTTACGTGTGAGCGCGCCATTCATTCCCGAAGCAAAAACAGAAGTCGATACCGCTAACGCCATCGACTCGCAGCCGATTTGCTGCTTGAGATTATGCTTATCGGTTTGAGAAATCGGCGCTGAATTGGAAACCACTGTTTGCGGTAAAAAATGTGGACCACCAGAATGATCGAAAATGTCCTGATGATTTCCGCTATTTGGTTTTGTTTCTGAATTTTCCACGTACTCGCCTGACCTGAAACAAACTTCTTCTGAATCAATTCACATTACCAGCATGAAAATCAGATCAACGGGATGAACCCATTCTGATAGCTTCATTCAAGGCTTCGCGCACACGCTCAAAAGGTTCCCCAAGGTCGGCATCACCGGGTATTTTTTTGCTGGTATTCTCAATTGCGACTCGCCCTGCTTGATGACCGGCATCGAACCGTAGTTTGTTCTTACCTACTTCTTCGATAATAAAAGAAGCATTCTCATCCAGGATTTGCTCCACATCAGACAAAATAGCCACAGGAATCGAAATGTGTTTTTGCAATTCCATAGCCTGATCTTGCTCAACCAGAATCAAATTCGGTTTGACATTCATCTTTTGTACCAATGTCTGGCCTATTACCTCGCCAACGAGAAAAGGAACAAGTGTCGGACCATATAAAACTTCTTGTGTTCGGTTCGGTTTTACAGGAGTGGTACATTGAAACTCTAATGGCCTGCCAAAATGATTGGTGACCAGTAAACCACCAATTAATGCACCATCCGCACATTCAATCGTGGCCAGGAACCCAAGTTTCAACTCTTTACTACTACCGTCCGCTCCCATAAATCTCTCGTCTCCGGATGTCAGTTCTGTTGTTGTTGGCAATGTTCAGGTGATCCTGATTCTCATCTGAACCCTATCTCTTTCTTCAATCAGGACAGCCTACTGTATCGATATCATCGTCCTCCACATTTCATGACTTGAGTGGTTGTTGAATTGGTCATGTTAGATAGTTTCACTTTAATAACTCTTTATTTAATAACTCTTTTCGACGATTGTTCTATACTCGTTTCCAGATGATAATTTCTCTCGTAGATAGGGCTTTAGGTTGGAAAATCATTCAAGTTGCGACAGAATAAGAGATACCATGAAATAACCTTCCCTTATGCCTCTGAATGAAGCAAACAAGTAATTGTATGAATGATCCACAAAAACTGCCGGAAAATCAGAATCGCAACGTAATCGAAGCACGCCAACTGCAACGCTTACAAGGCCTTCTGAAAGAAGTCTCTGCCACGAACCCTTTCTGGAGCAAGAAGTGGGAGGCTGCCGGAGTTTCAGGTGACGCGATTCAAAACTTATCCGATCTGCAAAAATTGCCGGTTACAACCAAAACGGAATTAGTAGAAGATCATCTAGCCCACTCACCCTATGGCTCAAATCTGACTTATCCTGTAGAAAAATACACACGCATGCACCAAACATCGGGAACAACAGGTTCTCCGATGCGTTGGCTCGATACCAAGGCAAGTTGGGATTGGTTTGGTGAATGCTGGTCACAAATTTATCGCATGGTAGGACTCTATCCAGAAGATCGGTTATTTTTTCCGTTCTCATTTGGTCCTTTTGTGGGTTTTTGGGCTGCCTTTGAAGGTGCCACACGACTTGGTCATTTTTGCCTGGCGGGTGGCGGCATGGGAAGTGAAGCCAGACTGCAAATGATTCTGGATAACAAAATCACCGCGATCTGCTGTACTCCCACTTATGCTCTGCGGCTGGCAGAAGTGGCAGAATCAGAAAACATCAATCTCGCAATGAGTCGCGTGCGTGCATTAATTGTTGCCGGTGAACCGGGGGGCAACATTGAAGCGACCAAGCTACGTATTGGTCAAGCCTGGGGAGCGCGCGTCTTCGATCATTGGGGAATGACAGAAATTGGTGCACTCGGTATTGAACCTCTGGAAAATCCGGGAGGCTTAAACATTCTCGAAACTGAATGTATTGCTGAGATCGTGAACCCGGAAACTTTACAGCCAGTTGTTAAAGGGGAACAAGGAGAGTTAATCATCACTAATCTAGGACGAATCGGCTCGCCTTTGATTCGTTACCGCACAGGTGACTTAGTCTGCGAAGATACAACAGACTGCCCTTCCGGTCGCTCATTACTACGATTAAAAGGCGGCATTCTTGGCCGCGCAGATGACATGGTCATTATTCGTGGCAACAATGTATTCCCTTCGAGCCTCGAAGCAATTCTCCGCACGTTCGATCAGATCGCGGAGTATCGAATTGAAGTCCACACGATACGAGCGATGCAACATATGAAAATTGAACTAGAACCAACTGGGGCTCTTACTAGTGAGGAACAGCAAAGTCAGCTTATTACCGATGTCAGCAATACCATCAAAGATCGCCTCAATTTCCATGCAGAAGTCAGTACAGTTGCCCCCGGAGCATTACCACGTTTTGAGCTTAAAGGCCGTCGTTTCTTCAAAATCGACTGATTTCATTAATGAAGATAATAAATCGCGGGATCTTGCCAAAGAAACATGGTAGGATTCGAAGATTGTCTCACTTTGCTATAACATAAAAGTAATTCATACATCATCCATGCCTTCACTCTATTCCTGCCGGATACTCGCTATGACTGCACATCTCCGAAAGTCTTTCTTGGTTATCTTGTTTATATCTTGTTTGTTCCTCATCTCAAACAGAGCTTCTGCGGAATCAAAGGCTCCGTCGCGACCAAATATTCTGTTTCTCTTCAGCGATGATCAACGTGCTGATGCACTTTCTGCTTACGATAACCCACACATTCAGACTCCGAATCTGGATCAGCTTGTCAGAACCGGTTTTAGTTTTCGAAATGCGTTTTGTATGGGTTCCATTCATGGCGCGGTCTGCCAACCCAGCCGAGCGATGCTCAACAGTGGACGCTCGCTTTATCGTGTTCCCATGAATCTCAAAGGGGTTATTACCCTACCACAATTGTTGAAGCAGTCGGGTTACACTACATTTGGAACAGGTAAATGGCACAATCACCGCGATTCGTTTCAAAAAAGTTTTACAACAGGAACAGCTGCCTTCATTGGAGGTATGTCCAACCATTTAAAAGTTCCCGTGATGGACTTGAAAGAAGGTCAGTTTCAAAACAAACGCACTGGTGATAAATTTTCGAGTGAGCTGTTCGTCGATGCGACCGTTGACTTTTTGAACCAGCATCCAAAAGAGAAACCATTCTATGCCTACGTTGCGTTCACAGCCCCGCATGATCCACGAATGCCTCCTGCTGCGGCAATGAAAGCTTACAAAAAAAATCCCCCTCCGCTACCTAAAAATTTCATGCCACAACATCCCTTTAATAATGGCTGGATGACAGGTCGAGACGAATCGTTAACCGGTTGGCCTCGAGATCCCAAAATCGTGCAAGAACAACTGGCAGAGTATTATGGGATGATCACTGATATGGATACGCAAATAGGTCGTATCCTGAACGTCATCAAAAAAAATGGTTTCGATAAAAACACAATCATCATTTTTTCATCCGATCACGGACTGGCAGTCGGCAGTCATGGTTTACTTGGAAAACAAAATTTGTATGAACACAGCATGAAATCTCCGCTGATTTTTTCAGGACCGGGTATACCCCAAAACAAATCCAGTGAAGCACTCGTGTATTTGTACGATATTTTTCCAACAGTCTGCGATTTAACTCACACGCCCGTTCCCGCAGGAGTGGAAGGTTCTGACCTGGCTCCGATCTGGAGAGGGGATACAGACCGAGTCCGTGATTCCCTCTTCACTACCTATGAAGACTTAATGCGGGCTGTCAGAGACGATCGCTGGAAATTGATTCGCTATCCGCAAATCAATAAAACACAGTTATTTGATCTTAAAAATGATCCGCAGGAATTACATGATCTTTCCCAAAAACCAAGGGAGAAAAAACGTGTTCAGAACATGCTGGCGCTACTGAAAACCTGGCAGCAAAAAACGGACGACAAACAACCCCTCACATCCGACCATCCCAAGTCTGAAACCATTGATTTAACAGGACGAAAGCGCAAACCAGACCAACATCAACCTCGCTGGATCATAGAAAAATACTTCGATTCTGAATGAAATCCGGTTTCAGCTCATGCTATAATCAGGGTTCTTACCGAGAAATGTTTTCCATCCACAAACAATGAATTTAATCTCAATACAAACTCAAACAAAGTTTAACACAGTCTGAGGAACGACATGAAAGCTTTAATAGCAGCAGCCACTCTAACTCTGTTCATCGCTTCTACCGCAATTGCCGGAAACTGGCCTGGTTGGCGAGGGCCAACTTCAAACGGCGTCGCTCAGGGAAGCGGATATCCTGTTTCCTGGAATAGTTCAAAAAACATTCTCTGGGAAGTCGACTTTCCTGGTGTCAGTGGTTCGACTCCCGTAATCTGGGGAGACGACCTGTTCCTGACAACCACCACTGGTGGAAAAAACCGAGTCATTTGTCTGAATAAAAATTCCGGTAAGGAAAAATGGCATGTTGACTTCGGGACAGAGCGAGCGGGTAAACACAAAAAAGGAAGTGGTAGTAGCCCTTCTCCGGCCGTCGATGACGATTACCTTTTCACCTACTTCAAAAGTGGGGACTTAGCCTGTATTAATCGTGACGGAAAAATCCTCTGGGAAAAAAACCTGCAGAAGATTTATGGAGAAGACACACTTTGGTGGGACTTGGGAACATCTCCTGTTCTGACAAACGATTTGGTCGTCATTGCCTGCATGCAGAGTGATAACTCATATCTTGTTGCTTTTGATAAAGCCACTGGCAAAGAAGTCTGGAAACAAACTCGTAACCTCAATGCTCCGGAAGAAGCCAATCAGAGTTATTCGACTCCCGTTGTCGTCAGCCGCGATGGTAAAGAAATCATTTATGTCCTCGGAGCAGACCATGTGACGGCTCATGATGCACAGACCGGCAAAGAAATCTGGAGAGTCGGTGGCCTGAATCCCACTCAACATAAATACTTTCGCTCTATTTCCTCTCCTGTTGTCAGCGATGGCTATCTGATTGCCCCTTATGCACGCGGTGGCTCAATCACAGGAATCAAGTTAGGTGGAACAGGAGATATCACAAAGTCGAATGTAGCCTGGACCAACGAAGCGAAAGGGGAATTTTCGGATGTCCCTACACCAGCTGCCATCAATGGCCGTTTCTATATTTGTGCAGACAAAGGCGAGGTTCTCTGCTTTGATATCAAGACCGGAAAAAAAATCTGGGGAGGCCGTCTGCCTCGTAGCCGTCACAAGTTTAGCTCTTCACCGATTCTCGCCGATGGTCATATTTATGTTACCAGAGAAGATGGTACGACCATTGTTTTGGATCAAGGAGACCAATTCAAGGTGGAATCAGAAAATCCGCTCGAAGGTTTTGCTTTGGCAACTCCCATCTTCTCAGATGGGAAAATCTATCTAAAAATGACAGACAAGCTATACTGTATTGGAAAGAAATAACCAGTAGTTGAAAAAAATCAGAGGGACAGGCAATCAACCTGTCCCTCTTTTTTCGAACTCATTTATGTCTTAATGAACCTAAGAAAGTCAACATGGATTCTCAAAAAATCAATCGACGAAAATTTCTGGGCGAATCAATGGCAGCGACAGTCCTATCAGGGATTCGTGTCAATTCAGAGTTGTATGGTGGTGAAGACAAAAAACAGTTCCAACTCTTCTGGGGTGACTTACATAATCATAATGCCGTTGGGTATGCCAAAGGCTCACTGGAACGTTCCATTGATCTAGCTAAAGAGCATCTCGATTTTTTTGCATTCACAGGACACGCATCCTGGCATGATATGCCCAAGATGCCTGGTAACCGCCACATGAAATGGGTTAATGGATTTGAAGTCCATTCCAAACATTGGTCCAAAACGCGTCAATTGATGCAGGATGCAAGTTCAGATCAATTCGTTGCTTTTCTCGGTTATGAGTGGCATTCCAGTCAATTTGGTGACTACTGCATGATATTCCCCGAAGACCAACCCGAATTGTTCTTACCCAATCATGTCGAAAAATTACTCGACTTTGCAGAAGACAAACATGCCCTGGCAATTCCACATCATGTAGGTTACAAGATCGGCTGGCGCGGTGCGAACTTCAAACACTATCGTCCCTCAGCCTCTCCTGTTGTGGAAGTTTTTTCAGAGCATGGGTGCACGGAAACAGATCGCTCTCCTTTTCCGATGATTCGACATAGCAATGGCGGTCGTTCCGCGTCGAATATGATTGTTCCACAGTTGCAAAAAGGGATGCGGTTCGGTTTTGTCGCTTCAACTGATGATCACTTGGGATATCCTGGCGCCTACGGTGAAGGAGTGGTCGGAGTCTGGGCAGAAGACTTGTCTTCTAAATCCCTTATGGAAGCAGTCCGCGCTCGCAGAACTTATGCCGCCACCGGCGATCGAATCGCTTTGGAAGTTTCACTCAATGGTCAGCCGATGGGCAGTGATATTCCAGCAACTTCAGACCGCCAGATTGATGTGCGTGTCCAAGGTGAAGACGCGATTTCGATGATCGAACTCATTCGTAATGGGCAAGTCATTGAGCGTCATTTTCCAGAAGACCATTTAGGTGACAAACCAATGTTACCAGGTAAAGTTAAATGCCGCATTCAATATGGTTGGGGCCCCTGGGCCGATCTGGCCATGGGCCGCACTTGTTTGTGGGACATGACAGTTAAACTTGATAACGGAAAGTTCACTCGTGCTATTCCCTGTTTTCAGTCAGCTCCGTTCAGTGAAAAATTGCGAGATAAGCTCAAAATCATCTCCAATCAAGAACTAAGCCTAGATTCAAATACGACGCGTGTGAAATGCTATGGCGAGGATCCGACTAAATCCATTGTCTGTGAAATTGAGGGAACAGCGGACACAACGCTCACTTTGCACGTACGCAAACCTTATGAAGAAACCATCAGTGCCCGGCTGCAAGATCTGATTGATGATAATGTGGTTGAGTTTACGGGTGTCTTTACCAGTGAAAGTTACATTCTCCATCGACTCGTGGGACAAAGTGAATATTCGGCACAAATTCGTTGGCAAGATCAATGTAGTGACACTCAGACAACGGATTGGTATTACGTTCGTGTCACACAGTCTAACGGACAATTGGCTTGGTCCAGCCCGATTTGGGTAGGATAACTCCCTGACAATTTCTGAATGATTCATACTTCCGAAATATCATATTCTTATAGGAACCAGCATGAAATTTGCACTGCAATTAATTCTGCTCTTCAATCTAATCTTCTTCACTTACAACGTTACTTCGCTTGGAGGAGAAACGACAAAAACCGAAGCCAAGTCTGAACCAAACAACTCACTGAGGTTAATTCTTCCACCCATCATCTATGCTGTCCCTAGCATTGAAACGAATGTGTATTTTGATAATGTCTGTCTTGTCGTTAATCCCGCGAATTATGTTTTTGATGTGCACTGCAACAGAGGACATTTACAAGATGATCGTTGGACGTACACCCCAGTGGAAAAGGAAGTTGGTGATTATGCTTTCGAGTTGAATATTCTTGACCAGAATAATCAGATCATCGCCTCACAAAAATCGAAACTTCGTGTGGTTCCACAGAGTGCGGGCAAAGAAAAACCTGTAAGCTTACTCATGATTGGTGATAGTTTGACACATAATTCAATTTATCCCCAACATGTACTAGAACTAAGTAAAAAATTCCAAGGACCTTCCCTCAAGTTTGTCGGCTCTCATAACCCGAAAAATGACCCCGAAGTCAAACACGAAGGCTATGGTGGTTGGACTGCTTTTCGATTTGCAACACACTTCAAAGAAACAGCCAGAACTGGAAATTATCGAGAAAGGGGAAGCCCTTTTTTATATGCAGATGAAAGTGGCAAACCCAAACTTGATTTTCCACGCTACTGTAAAGAATTTAACGACGGAAAAGCTCCGGACGTGGTCACCATCTTTCTTGGCCCAAATGATGTCTATTCTGCTACAGATGAGACAATCAAAGAGAAAACAGACACGATGCTCACAAATCTGGATATTCTGGTAAAGATGATTCAGAGTTACAGTAATCAAACAAAAATTGGCCTCATGCTGCCCGTACCGCCGGCAGCGACTCAAAATGCGTTTGGCACTACGAATGGACGTCGTCAAACCCGCTGGCAATACAAACGAAATCAGCAATATGTCGTAGAACAAATATCAAAAATTTACCAGAACAAGCAGAATCAGCAAATTTATGTAGTACCTACTAATTTGAATCTGGACTGCGCACACAATTACCCAGCCAGAGAAGAACCCTTAAACGCACGTAATTCTGAGAAAATTCTACGCCAGAATAACGCAGTGCATCCTGCTACCAATGGATATCTTCAAATCGGTGACACTGTGTTCAGCTGGTTGAAAGAAATCTCGAAATAGACTGCTAGATTTGAAACCAGCACTTACAAAACTCGTTCGTTACTGCTGATCCAACGCGGGAAATGGAAACATTTCGGAAGGAGTACGACCTGTTTTCATAATTTCTTTAATACGGGCCACAACTTCCGGATGTTGATCGGCAACATTATGCTTTTCACCAGGATCATCCTTGAGATTGTAAAGCTCTATCTTCATTTGCGGGTTCTTTTTTCTCATCAGCTTCTGACGAACGCCTTTCCAGTCTCCCATATGAACGGATTGTTGCCCCGTATAGGACGGAAACTCCCAATAGAGATATTCATGCTGTTTCTGCTGCTGTTCTTTGCCTAATAATATGGGCAGGAAACTGATTCCATCAATGTCCGCTGGTGCTTTTGTGCCTGTCAAATCAGCGAGTGTTGGCATCACATCCCAAAATGCTGATAGATGATCGGTGACTTCTCCCGGTTGAATATGCCCTGGCCACTGTACAACCAAAGGAACGCGAATTCCTCCTTCATATAAGCTTCCTTTAAATCCACGGTAAGGTCCGGCGGATTCAAAAAATTTAGAATCAGAGCCTCCTAGTCGATTATAAGTAGGGCCATTATCAGAAGTAAAAAAAACAATTGTGTTATCTTCCAGTTTCAGCTCCTTCAATAAGGCTATAATCTGACCGACACCATCATCCATTTGAGTAATCATGCCAGCATAACCAGCCCGTGGGTGGGGATGTTTGATGTAACCACGATGTTTGTATTCTTCTTCTGGAATTTTCCCTCGATATTTGGCCAATGATGCTTCAGTAGTTTGAATTGACAAATGTGGTATCGCAAAAGGAAGATACAAAAAGAATGGCTGTTCTTGATGCTCTCGGATAAAAGCCAATCCGTTTTCTACAAACTTATCTTGTGAATGGGTATCGCCATATAATGTTCGATCATTACCGGGCAATGTTTCTTTCGTGTTATTGCGCCACAGAAATTTCGGGTAATGATTGTGAGCATGCACCTGACAATTGAATCCATAAAACAGATCAAATCCCTGTCGATTGGGATCTCCCGTTGTTCCGAAGTGCCCCAGCCCCCACTTGCCCATTGCTCCCGTGGCAAAATTCTTCTGCTTTAACATTTCTGCGATCGTCACTTCCGCATCAGGAATTGGATATTGGCCGGGAAATTCCCAGCCCTCTTTTTCCTTCATATGTTGCAGGTGCTTGGGATTGCGATTATCGCGAATGTAAGCATGTCCGGGATGTTTTCCCGTCAGTAGATTGCAGCGCGAAGGCGCGCAGACGGCATTTCCTGAGTAGAACTGGGTAAACCGAATCCCGTTCTTGGCAATCTTGTCTATGTTTGGTGTTTGAATCCATTTTTGCCCGTAACAACCTAACTCTTTATATCCTAAATCATCGGCGATAATGAAAACAATATTAGGCAACTGTTTTGAAGCTGCTTCAGTGTCGGAGGTACTCGTGAGTAAAACACAAAGCAACAAAAGGGCACATAAGATCAATTTGACAAAGCGGGTCATAAGTGGCTCCTCATCGAGTCGGTCTGACTTTGGATAGTAAGTAAAAATACATCTTATACAGCCCCGCTTATCAACTGCAAGAAAGAGTGATTCATCTTATTAGATCAACCGGCTATTATTTCAAGTCCAGCGATAGTCCTTCTGCTTTCTGAATCCATTCAGAACGAGAGAACCATCTTCGAAAAGATCCAATGTGCTATAGCCATTATTTTGCAGGCCTGACCCTTCTACCATTGCAACCATCGTACAGTAGTGAATGCCACCGATTTCTGAATATTTATTGTGGTGGCTATGACCTTGAAACACGGCCGCGACCTTGTCCGACTCTTCCAGAATTTTTCGTACAACTGACGAATTTTTGACAGCATGCGCATCAGAATCTTTCAGGTCGAGCGGTTGATGCGCAAACACGATTGTGGGATGTTCCGTTTGCTTTAACTCAGCACGTAACCACTCCAACTCTGGTTCTGGGATATTGGCATCGGTCCATTTAAAATTTCGACGACCGTAAGGAGTACCATCACTTTTAAAACAAGAGTCTAATACCACAAAATGAAAGCCATTCTGATCAAAAGAATAATATGAAGCGTTCTGCCCTACTCCCTCCAGAAATTCCACTTTCTTTAAAAGGTCAACACAGTGGTTACCCAGGACATAATGCTTAGGAAAAGGTATCGCAGAGATGGCTTTGACCACCGTCCGCAAATGCCCCTTTTCCTGCTCCAACGACTTTCCTGAATCGATCAGATCTCCATGGAAGACGACAAATTCAGGTCGCTCCGTCTTAAATCGCGTAATGACCTCATTTAGCTTGGCAATGGTTTCTCGATAGTGACGAGTGCCGGCCGCGGGTTTATCAGCATAGTGAAGATCAGTTACCAAACCAATTCGTACGACACCTCTTTGACTGGCTTCAGCTGCCCGGGTTGATAACAATCCATATGTGTTTGATGAAAGCCCTGCCAGAATCAAAGCCCCATTTTTCAGAAAAGCACGTCTTCCCAGCGACTCTGTCGGAAATAAAGGCTGTTTTTTCATCAATAATATCCCTGTCAAACATAAACCCAGTTTAGTGCGTTAAGTTATAATTTTGGCAGACATTTATGAATATTCAATGTCGAAACAATAAATTCCCAATTTGATATTATGTTGAAAAAATGAAAATATATTGAATTGACATATCGTTATATCACGATATTATATATGCGAGGAGTTAACAATATGAAATTAAAAGAAACCCCGGAGTATAATGGACCAGCGCTGGAAGAGGCCGCTGAATGCCTCAAAGTTCTGGCACATCCGGCTCGGATTCGCATTGTTCAATTGCTTTTACGGGGTCGTTATACAGTTGGTGAGCTTGCGGGAGATTGTGGCATTCCCAGTAATGTCGCTTCAGAGCATTTAAGATTGATGCAACGCTGTGGGTTCTTTGTCAGTGAGCGAGAAGGAAGAAGTGTCTATTATCAAGTTGCAGAACCACATTTAAATAAAATAATGGATTGTATTGAAGGACGCTTTTTTCAGAATTAGTATTTTTTTAAGACATATATCGTAAAATTGCGATATATCGAGGTGTCAAAATGTCAGATGTTAAAACGATCAAACCAAAAGAGTTAGCAAAAATCCATGAGAAGCAAGGCGTTAAATTAATTGACGTCCGTACGCCAGCAGAATTTCGGGAAATCCATGCGCCCATCGCCGTGAATATTCCGCTTGACAAATTGGACGCAAAGCATATTCAAGAACGGCAAAACGGAAATGGTGCAGAGCCTGTCTATGTAATTTGTCAAAGTGGAAACCGCTCTACACGAGCATGCCAGAAATTGATCGAAGCTGGCATTACGAATGTAGTCAGTGTCGAAGGGGGTACAAGTGCCTGGGATCAATTGGGACTGCCGGTGAACCGTGGAAAAAAGACAATTTCACTGGAAAGGCAAGTCCGAATTGCCGCTGGCTTTCTGGTTCTCACAGGAGCGTTGTTAGGAATGTTCGTCAATCCCTGGTTCAGTGGGCTTTCCGCTTTTGTAGGTGCCGGATTAATGTTTGCCGGTATTACAGATACCTGTGGCATGGCTCTGTTGCTTGCGAAAATGCCTTGGAATCAGGTTTCCGACAATAAACAAAAACAATGCCACGTATGAAACTCAAAAAGTAAGGGAGTTTGCGATGTATTTTCAACGCTATTATCTGGATTGTTTATCACTTGCGTCCTATCTGATTGCTGATAAACAAACGGGAAAAGCTGTAGTGATTGATCCACAACGAGATATCGAGATCTACCTGAACGATGCGAAGGAGCATGGGTTTCAGATTGAACACGTCATTTTGACTCACTTCCATGCTGACTTCATCTCAGGTCATATTGAATTACGAGAAGCAGTCGGTGCACAAATTCATCTGGGAAATAAAGCAGATGCCGAATTTCGTTTTCACCCACTGTCAGAAGGAGACGAACTTATTCTGGGGTCGGTGAAATTATCCATCCTGGAAACACCCGGGCATACTCCTGAAGGGATCTCTATTCTAGTATATAATCTGAATGAAAATCCGGATCAGCCGAAAATGGTGCTTACCGGAGATACTTTGTTTTTGGGAGATGTAGGCCGACCTGATCTATTAGCATCAATTGGAGTCACGGCAGAAGAATTAGCCAGCATGCTTTACGACTCATTGCATGAAAAAATCCTGAAACTTCCAGACGAAACACTGGTCTATCCGGCACATGGCGCTGGTTCGATGTGTGGCAAACAGTTAAGCAGTGAGTCCGTTACCACATTGGGAGAACAGCGGAAGTACAATTACGCACTACAGCCAATGAGTAAACCAGCTTTCGTTGAAATGGTCACTGCCGACCTCCCCGAAGCACCACATTATTTTGTACATGATGCCATCCTGAATCGAAAAGACAGACAAACACTCAATGAATCAATCAGTGCCGCATGGCACGCGTTTTCACTGGATGAAACCCTGAAAATGCTAAACAACAGTGTTCAAGTTATCGATGTCAGAGATGCCACGGAATTTGCTGGAGCACATCTCAAAGGAACGATCAACATTGGACTGGATGGCCGCTATGCGACTTGGGCAGGAACAGTCCTCAGAAAACAATTGCCGATTTTGGTGATTGCTGAAGATGAGGAACAGATTGAAGAAGCAATGATGCGACTGGGACGGATTGGCTTTGATCAGGTCAAAGGATTTCTAAAAGATGGCTTGAACAGCCTCAACGAGAACCCTGAACTGGTCTCACAAACAAAGCGAATTTCTGCACAAGCGCTGCATGAGTGGGACGAAAAAATTACAGTCATCGATATTCGCTCTCAATCAGAGTGGGAATCGGGACACATTTCAAACAGTATCAATATCCCATTAAATCAACTACAGGAACGATTTAATGAAATCCCCCGTGATGAAACTGTTGTAGTCCATTGCCAGGGTGGTTATCGCTCTGCAATTGCCGCCAGTCTACTCGAAAAGCAGGGGTTTGAAAATGTCGTCGATCTCATAGGTGGTTATAAAGCCTGGCTCACAACCGTTGCAACCTAATTTGATGAACGACAAAAATAACGTTCCATGATGAATAGAAAAGTCTTTGCCAGATCTATTAAAATAGGTGGCAAAGCTTTTCTGTTTATTAACGGATTTTCAAATGGTACTACTGCCTGCTTCGCGACAAAAACGACATTTTAATGCCGCAGAAGGTTATCTGCTGCTTGAGATGCCCGAACAAGCTTTGCGAGAACTTTCCCGTATTGGCTCTACTGAAAAAGATTCAGAAAAATACTATTGTCTGCTGGGCCAGGCTCAGCAACTCGCTAAGCGGTATAAAGAAGCACTAGATGCATATCAGCGCGCCTATGAAAAATCCCCAGAAAACCTGACGACTCTGATGGGAATGGCTTGGTGTCATAAAAGGACTGATCAATTACCTCTGGCTATCTCGATCATGGAAGAGGCTTATCAAAACCACTCCGATGAAGCCGTTGTGCTTTACAATTTGTCCTGCTATTTTGCGTTAGCCGGTGACAAAACCAATGCCCTTTCCTGGCTGGGCCGTTCATTACGAATGGAACCAAAACTGATAAAATTAATTGAAGAAGAATCTGACTTCGATTCACTACGCAGTGACAAAGATTTCAAATTCGTTGTAGAATCTGCTGGAGATAAAACATCACAAAATTCATAACAGAGTCGTCTCAACAGTTCTAATTGTCTCAGTGATTTAGTAGTGACTCGAAAACAAACCCACTTTTATTCTGGCAGTTCAAGGGATCGAAAGCCACAATGAAGGACGTACAACAAAGTCGATTGAAAGAGCACTGTGAACTACTCTGTAGATCCATACGGCCTGCCGAAAGTACAGAATTGGAATCAGCTCGACAGTATGTGACTCAGGAACTTGAAACATCAGGATGGAAAGTCGAGCGCCATCACTTTCAAGCTCAGGACGCAATGCTGACGACACTTGAAGGGCAAAATCTGATTGCCCGACATCCCCAACTCAGTTCGCAAAACAAACCACAATTTTGTATTGGTGCTCATCTTGATACGCGGCCTGAATCTCCCGGAGCAGACGATAACACCAGCGCTATTGCAACGTTGTTAGAACTAGGGAGACTATTGCCTTTATTTAAAGAGCTTTCCTGCAATTGGAGCGTTGAACTGGTTGCGTTTGACTTAGAAGAAAATGGAATGTTGGGTGGCGCAGAACATGCCAGTCTGCATCAACAACGACAAACCGATTTACGAGGCATGGTTTCTCTGGAAATGCTGGGTTATTGTGATTCTACCCCAGGAAGTCAGACATTACCCAGAGAATTGGTAGGGCTTTACCCGGACACCGGAGATTTCATCGCTGTCGTTGGAAACCAAAACTCAACAGCACTGATTGCCGCATTCCAGCATGGCTTGGAAAAGGTGGTAGAGTTACCTGTAGAGACACTACAAGTTCCTCAAAATGGTGAAATGCTGCAAGCAACTCGATTGAGTGACCATAGTCCGTTCTGGGACGCTGGTTACCCAGCTTTGATGATCACCGACACCAGTTTTCTGCGAAATCCACATTATCATCAACCTACGGACACTGTGGACACACTCGACTTTGAGTTCCTTACGAAGGTGGCTCAAGGTAGTTTGGAAGCGACAAAATCGATACTTCACCGTGGATATTAAATTCTCTTTCCCTAGCTTAAGCATTCTACTCGATAAAGAAAATAGAAATTAAGATGAATGATACAACTCAAGAAGAAAAAGAACTCCTGAAGATCACAGAACTTTCAAAACCACAACGCCGCGTGCTAGGTGTTTTACTGGAGAAAGCATTTACCACTCCCGATCAATACCCTCTTACATTAAAGGCAATCACAACAGGTTGCAATCAAAAAAGTAATAGGGATCCAATCTCACATTACAGCGAATCACAAGTCTTTGAAACGCTGGAGACACTTCGTGAAACCGGTATTGTGGCTGTTGTTCACTCAGAAAGTGGTCGCACTGAACGTTACAGGCATTACATGCGCCATCGATTCAATTTTACAGAACCTCAACTTGCGATATTAACAGAACTGTGGTTGCGTGGCCGTCAAACGATGGGCGAACTCCGCGGTCGAGCCAGTCGAATGGTACCAATTGAATCTTTAGAGCAACTGCGAGCAGAATTTAAGGGCCTTCTTGACCAAAACTATGTACAATCTAATGGAAGCATCGAACGTCGTGGCATTGAGGTTGATCACAACTGGTATAAAGAAAGCGAAGGGAAAAAACTGGGGTTTGAATCTTCACTCGAAAGTGAATCGGCTAAAGACGAAAGCGGCCCCCACAATCAGCCTGCCGTAAATACCTCTTCGAGTGATGAGAGCAGCTTGCTACAGATGATTGAACAACTCCAGACTGAAAATCAATCCATGAAACAACAGATTGAAATGCTGACAGAATCCGTTCAAGTGTTAAGCCAACAATTGACAGAACTAAAGCAGGAACTCGGTAGCGTATAAAAAAATCTACACAATGCAGAGTATAAATGAGGAGAAATCAACTAAAGAAACACTTCGCGAATCTAACAACAAATACCTGTCTACAAATACAGGAATAAGTCAATCGCTGTCCAATTTTGAGAAGATTGACCTTTTTTATTTAATATCCATCAACATTTGTACTGAATTCGTATAAAACCAGGATAAGAACCACTTTCGAATAAATTTCACTTAAATTTTTTTGAGGACAAAAATGCTTTCGATTTCTCGAGTTCGCCTACTACTCTGCTTGCTGATGATCACTGTCGGCTGCCAGCAGAAAGGCTCAGAACCAAGCAGTGACAATCAACCATCCTCGTCAACCGAGCAAACCGCTCAAAAAACCACAGGTGATCCCGCATCTTCGTCAGCAGAAACTGAAGGACCTTCTGAAAAGGAAAACGAAAAATCCAAGATTCCGGAACTTCCCAAAACGGTTCAAGGCAACTGGGTTTTGATGCTACCACAGCGTGAGCAGATGATGCCATTGTACCTTTATAAGATTACTCTAAATGCGACTACGAACGAAGATAAAAACAAATCCGAAGAAAAAACCGAAGCACAAGCAGTCAAAATTCTTGCTAAAGGAGCAGATGTCGCACCAGCAAAAATCGTGTCATCTAAAGTCAGTGATACTACAGTGGAATTTAACGAAAGCCTGTTAAACGATGGAAAAGAATTTCTCCGTTTGAGTTTTCAAGGAAAACTACAATTGGACCAGGGAGTGATCCTGGGAAATATTTCCTTTAACAATGAAAACTGCACACCCGCACTCTTATTGCCAACTATGGAAACGGATTTTAGCAAAATTAAAGGCCCAATGCCTTCACCTGGTGCACAGGAATTAATGCAGGCAATGCAATCTCCCGATCCATTTAAACAACTGAACGAGTTCACTCTCAAAATGAAATCCGTTCCGCTGATCATGGATGCTTATCCCACATTAATGGCGATCGCCCTCAGCCAGAAGAAAGATAAAAAAACGATTGAAGAAATTATCAGTCGTTATCTGGAAACGGCGAAACTTTGGGGGACACGACAGGAAGCGAATTCTTTAATCAGTGTTGGTTCTATGTTGGCGAGGAGTGATTCCGACTCTGATCTGGCTGTAAAGTATTTGGATCAGGCAGACAAATTGATCAAAGACGGGGTAGCGCCACTTAGTGGCTGGAAATTAGAAATGGCCTTAGCCAGAGCACGTGCTGGATTAAAGTCTGATAAACCCGAACAGATTCAGGCAGCTGGAAAGCTACTTCAGGACGAATTGAAAGAACATCCTAACAATCGTCAACTTTTAACAGAGCTCGTGACCTACGAGAAATCGCACGGTAGCATTGATAAGGCGATTGATTACCTGGGAGTTTTAGCAGGTTCTCCTCTGACAGGTCGGGAACAACAACTCATTGCTGTCTCAAAACAAAATCCTGAGGCTGTCAAATATGAACATCCTATGGATACACTCACGACACTCTGGAAAGAGAAACATGGTTCGACAGATGGCCTTGATGAATATCTCACAAAATCATTCAAACGTTTTCTTCAAAGCTTTGTTTCTAAAGAAGCTAAAGAAGTTGATTTAAAGAAGGGGAACCGCGTCTCACTAATTGAGTTGTTTACAGGGGCATCCTGTCCCCCCTGTGTTGCCGCCGACTTGGCAACGGGTGTGATTGAAGCATCTTTCCCGGACTCCAAAGTCATTGTCTTAAGATATCATCAACATATTCCTGCTCCAGACCCGCTTACGAATACTGACTCTGAAGCGCGATTCATTCTTTATAATCACCGTGGAACACCATCGACGAATTTGAATGGTCAGCCGATCTCCGGTGTCGCTGGTGGAGTTGAGCAGGTTGATTCATCTTATAAACAAATTCTGGAAGCATTGATCCCGACTCTTTCAGAAAATACCAATGTCAAAATCGATCTGTCTGCAATTGCCAAAGATGACAATCTGGAATTAAAAGCAACTGTGTCTGGGACAGAGAAAATCAAAGAGCCACTGCGCCTCGTCGCAGTACTCGCCGAAGACGAACTGCAATTTCAAGCTCCTAACGGAATCAATGTACATGACATGATTGTGCGATCAATGTTAAGCGAGCCAAATGGCTTTCCCGCCGTTGATGGTAAATTATCTCTGAATAAAACGTTGCCACTGAATGATTTCAAAGGCCGTCTCACAGATTATCTATCAGCCTTTGAAGAAAAATCAGGAGCAAACTTCACCGGTGCCCCTTTGGCTTTGGAAAAACTACACTTAGTCGTTTTTGTCCAAGGGGAACTTTCCAAAGATGTCTTTCAGGTTGCTTCAGTCCCGGTATCAGGGAAAATTACCTACAAGACTACCGGGCCAAAATCAAAATCTGAAAAGGAAAAACCTGCTACGGCACCAAAGCCAGCTGAGAAATCAAAAGAAAAAGCAGGAAAACCAGAAATAAAGCCTGAGAAAAAAGAACAGTAATTACAGCTTCTTTCACATGGTTCTTCACCAAATTAAAACAAGGCATGGAACACCCATGCCTTGTTTTAATTCAAGCCACTTTCAGCCCAGGAGACTGTTTTCTCTTTACTCTTCATCAGCAGGTGGTGTAGGAACGAGCTTATCTTCAACACCGCTGCTACTATCTTCTGCTTCTAATGACGTGTTCTCATCTGAGGTCAGTTGTGATGTCCGTGAAGGCACTGGACCGTGATGAGTTCGGCGATACTTTGGTGAGGAAAGTTTACCCATCCGTGTATCTCGCTGATCCATGATCACACGTGCTGCTTCTCGAACTTCTGCATCACTCAACCGACTCAGATTGCCTAACTCTACCAATGGTTCCAGGATTCGAGTCGC
Organism: Gimesia aquarii; assembly: GCF_007748175.1. Taxonomy (NCBI): domain Bacteria; kingdom Pseudomonadati; phylum Planctomycetota; class Planctomycetia; order Planctomycetales; family Planctomycetaceae; genus Gimesia; species Gimesia aquarii. The sequence continues at coordinate 668,187 of NZ_CP037422.1, read as the reverse complement.
TTTTGCGACAGTGCTCTCCATCAGAACAATGTCAAGCAGCTCACGCCTCATACCGTTCATGGATGCAACTTGCTCTTTCAGTCGATCTTGTAAATCCGAAAGCACTTCTAACGTCTCAATAGCATCAACAACGCGTCCTGTCTCTGCCAGTAGCTTAGTCTGAATCGCCATCAGTGACTGCAAATTCGTATCAGCTTCTGTAATCTTTAATCTGTCATTAGTCAGAACTTTTTGTAGTGATACAAGTTGTCGCGCACTTTTTTCTGCAGCAGTAAGTGATTCTGTCTGAGCCACCATACTATCTTGCAGAGCAATCATTTTCTGACTGTTTTTACGAGCAACTTCCAACTTCCCAGACTGATCAACAATCTGCTTTTTGAATTCAATAAACTCACCAAAGGCAACCTGTGCGTCTTTAATCCCGGAAGATTGATCTAACGCCATTTTTTGAAGCTCGATCATTTCTTCTAACGTAGAAAGCGTGACTGCAGTTTGCGCTTTTTGAGAAGCCAGCTGGTCCTGCATCGCCAGCATTTCATCCAAAGTCAACCGCGCTTTTGAAGTCAAATCTTTTTGTTGAATCACATGTTTCTGAAAATCATCGATCTTCTGAAAAGAAGCCAAAGCCTGATCTGTCTGCTCAGACTCTTCATCGAGTAACACTCGCAAATCTCGAATTTCTGCTACAGTAGCTTGGGCGTTTGTGATTTGTTGGGCCTGCGAATTTAAGACCGACAACAGATTATTAACCTGCCAGGCACTGGTCTTTGCTCCAACCAGTTTGTCCATATCATTTTGTACAATAACTAATTCTGCCTGCAGTTGACCGATCTGATTCAACATCGGCCGAGCCACCATGAAATACATGCTCAATACGCCAGCAGTCACACCAATGAACATCTTGGTCCAATTAGTATGCATCGTTGATAAACGCGCATTGGTATCTAATCGATATTGTCGTTCCCCTGAACTTCTCAAGGCTCTATCTCCCAGCGTCATGATTTAACTCGGACGTAAAAATGGCGCTTCCTAAAAATTTTGACCATGCATCCTTGCAAAACCATTTATGCTGTTTTACCTAATATCGCCATATTCACTTTAAAAGTTTCTCCATTCTTCACTAAAAACCCAAAAATCAAAAAAATTTGCTTTGCTTACATACATTTCCCTCAAGTGATCGTTTACAAAAATTTTACACAACTTATTCCATGGCAAAGACAATGGAAGCTCTGAACTGTTAGATTGAAGTTTGAATTCTATTTTTTTCTTGAAGGGCTCTTTCATGCTCGATATCCAAATCGATCAAGCAACGTTGGAAGACTGTGACATTATTACCGAATTTAACATTCGTTTAGCCCAGGAGACAGAGTCCAAATCTCTGGATCAAAAGTTAGTCAGAGCTGGTGTTGTTGAATCACTCAGTAATACACGCGGCTGTCAATACTATGTTGCCCGTTATCAATCAAACGTAATAGGTCAGGTCATGTACACTCGCGAATGGAGCGATTGGAGGAACGGTGAGTTTTGGTGGTTTCAAAGTGTATACGTACATCCCGATTATCGAAGACAAGGAGTTTTTCAGAAGCTGTCTCAGCATATCGAAAATCTGGCCCAATCCAATTCAGATGTTGTAGGTCTACGACTTTATGTTGAAAAAGAGAACGGACGTGCGCAATCGACATATCAAGAACTCGGATTTAAGCTACCAGGATATCATGTAATGGAAAAGATGCTGGAACGTTGACATCTATTAGCCGTTCGTTAAATATCATTAGAATGCTCTGATTGCTTTCATTATTAGTTACAACCTCAAAACAAACTTCAGGAACGAAATGCATGTCTGAATCAAATGATCATAACTCGGAAATTCTTCTCCACAAACATACCAGGCGAGAATTTCGTGAACGGATGCAATCAGGTGAATTGAAGGCATGTATTATTCCTGTCGCAGCAACGGAACAACATCTGGAACACCTAGCAATGGAACATGATTGGAGGAGCGTCATGCTCATCGCAACCGAAGTTGCTAAAAGGCTTTCGCCGCACGTCATTGTAGCACCTTCAATGAATATCGGTATCAGCGAGCACCACATGCGACACCCTGGCACACTGTCTGCACTTCCTGGTAGTTGGCTCAGCGTCTTATTTGATACCATTCGCAGTATGCATCAAGCTGGGTTCAATCACATTCTTGTTCTGAACGGTCATGGTGGAAATATTGCCCCCTGTTTAGGTATGTGGGGGCAATTTCAACAACGACTTGAGATCAATCTACATTTTGAATCGTATTGGAACCTGTTACCTGAAGAAGTAGCGACTGCAAATCTAAAAACAAAACGCTTTCCAGGGCATGCGCAAGAATTTGAAACAGCATTTGCTCTTGCGGCATTTCCAGAAAATGTGCGTCAGGATGCCATGCGTGATCAAGAAGATCGAGAGCCTTTAGAGGCTACAGCTGAAGTGGGTCAAATTATGATTGATGAAATCATCAATCAAGTCTCTCAATATGTGGTCGGAATGATTGATGGAACGAATCTCGTGGAGATCCCCCCTTTCCACACCTAAGGAAGCGGCATTTAATTCTTATTTAGTAGGTTGGCAATACGCCAGTGCCAGTAATGCATAAGCAGTTGCCAGATTGGGGTCAGCTTCGTACCAACGTTCTGTCTTGTTGGTCCAACTTCCATTTGGCTGCTGAAGTTTCTCTAATCGAGTAATTAATTCTGCCCGCCAATTATGGACGTGGCCTTCCGCATCCTTAAATAGATTGACCTGCATTGTGTCTAAAGCTTTGGCAAAAGTATGAAAGTAATAATAAAGCCCCATCTGCCCCATGCCCGGATTTTCTTTCAGAGAATAGTGACGACGAATCCACTCTTTTGCTGCCTTGACCCTTTTATCGTCTTTATCCACACCGGCGTAGATCATGCTTTTAAGACCAGCGTATGTCATACTACCATAAGACCGCAGACCTCCGTCGGGTGTCTTGCCTGCTTGTGAAGTTCCACCGGCAGCTGGAGTGTAATAGAAACCTCCATCATTCACTTTGGATGAAAAAGGAGTTGTATTATGTTCCGATTCCAAATTTTGTGTGCGTGAAACAAAAACTAAAGCCTTCTGGATTGCCGGGTCATCAGATTTGACACCGGCTTTTCGTAATGCTTCAATGAGGTATTGTGTATTTGAAAGATCAGGTCGCTGATGACTTCCATAACCAGCACCACCAAAGGCAGTATCCGAAGATTCTATTCCTTCTCCTTCATCCCATTGTAACCCACGCAAAAACTTTTCTGCATTTTTAATGATTGTAGTGTAACGCCCATTCTGATTAGCAGCACTAAATGCCATGATTGAAATACAGGTTTCGTAATTCCGATGATTACTTTTCGCATAATAGATGCCGCCATCCTTCTTTATAAAACCCTCTAAACGCTTGAGTGCTTTAGCAACAACAGGATCACTTGCTGGAACTCCACTTTCTAATAATGCAGTTGTTACTAATGCACTTATTCCAGGCACAGTTTCTGTCGTCCACAGTCCGTCCTCTAATTGACTATTCTTCAGAAAATTGATCCCCTTCATCTGTGTTTTTTTCAACTTTTGCAAGTTGATCTCATCTTTAGCTGGTTCTTCTGCAGAAGCAATTGAAAAGAGACTTGTCAGAATAAAGGCGCACAGGCTGGTAATGTTCAATATTCGTCGATTAATTCGCATCAGGTCATCCTTACTCTCAGTTTATTCTGTTTGGTATCGTAAAAAGTATCATCGAAATTCAGGAACATGCAGAACTTGCCATATAAATACATCATGTGATCGATAGTGGCTATTGATCTGAAAGATACTTCATTGATTTGCCGGCGGGTACTTAATAATTATAGCCAGTTATGCGGTTGTCAGAAAACGATGAAATCGAGATTTCAGTAAAAAAACATGTGAGTATAGATACGAAAACGACAGTTGGTCTATAATAAGTAGTATAAACACCAGTACTTTCTGTGCTTTGTGAACTTAAACATCCCTGTATGCTCAAACATTAGCGTTTCATGATATCTACAATAACCAGCGACGAAATGGTCCCCACTTCAGCTAATTTTCCTCAGCAGAATTTTACAGCTCAGCGTGAAGTTCTCAGCTTGGAAATGAAAATTGAAACACCTGAGAATGTTGTTCTGACATATCAACTTGCTGGTCCTGCTCAACGATACATCGCCTATATAATCGATCTGGCAATTCGCTTAGCAATTTTGTTCGGAGCGATGATGGTTATAAACATGATTGGCATAGTGTTACCGGGGACAGCCATTGGGATCTTCCTGGTTATCATGTTTTTAAATACCTGGGGCTACTACACTATTTCGGAAGGCTTCTTCAAAGGACAATCTATTGGTAAGCATATTTGTGGTTTACGTGTAATTCGTGATGGTGGATATCCTATAACTTTCTGGCCGGCATTGTTGCGCAACCTCGCGCGTAGTGCAGACGCAATTATTTTCTATGGTATCGGCATCACATCCATGCTGCTGACAAGACGCTTTCAAAGACTGGGTGACCTTGTAGCGGGAACTGTAGTGATCCAGGAACGTTCGTTGAAGCTGCCTAGAAAGCCAGTGATACTCAAGAAAATTCAACCACTGAATAAAAATGACATCGGTAGTTTTGTACCACGCGATGAAGTCCTCTCCCTCATTGATGAATTTATGGGACGCCGACATGTGCTCACTTACGAACGTGGACACGCATTGGCTGGTATTTTAGCTACAAGTTTGGCAGAACGGTTAAAATATTCTGGCGATCCCCAAAAAGTGGAACAATACCCCATGGCGTTTCTTGCTTCAGTTTATCAAACATTTAGTCTTTCCAATCATCAGGAAGAAGATGAGTTCACGGTTTCTAACCAAAGTCGAATTCGAAATAGGGAGGTGAGTCTTGGATAAACACAAATTTATTCAACAGCGCCAACCACATTGGAAACAGTTTGAAGAATTTCTGATGAGTATACGAAGGGAATCGTTTACCAAACTACCTGCAGAAGAAATTTCGAAATATTCTCAACTCTTACGAGAAGTCTCCAATGATTTGGCCACGATTCGTTCTCGTGGCTGGGGACATGATTTAACTTCCTACTTGAACGATCTGGTGGCCCGCGGACATAACCTGTTTTATGGTGCACCACCTGCAAATTTATCAGGTGTATTCCATTATCTCGCTGTTGGTTTTCCTCGCCTCTTTCGAGCCAATATTGGTTACTTTCTTACTGCATGCCTCTTGTTTTTTTTACCCCTGGGTATCAGTTGGTATGTTGTGCAGAATAATCCCAGCCTGGCAACTCGCATCATTCCAGAAGAGATGATGGCTAACTTCGATCTGATGTATGGTGAAGAGAGCCCCTTAAATAATGAAGAGGAAAAAACAACAGATAGAACAGATGAGAAAGACAGTTTTCTATCTGAGGAATCCACATTCGGAGATCAAAGGGCATCAATGGCGGGATTTTATATTAATCATAATGTAGGAATTGCGTTACAGTGTTTTGCACTGGGGATTCTACTGGGAGTTGGGACGATCTACACCTTGTTATTCAATGGCATCTTTCTGGGAGCTGTTTCAGGTTATATTGTCAGCCAGGGAAATGGAGAGCGATTTTTGAGTTTTGTCATCTCGCATGGCTCATTTGAATTGACGGCGATAGCCGTTGCCGGAGGAGCGGGATTGATTTTGGGTGACGCCCTCATTCATCCTGGTCAAAGAACACGTTTTCAATCATTACAAGTCCGTGGACTCGAGGCGGTTCAAATCGCAGGAGGAGCTGCCGTCATGCTGGTTGTGGCTGCCTTGATTGAAGCGTTCTGGTCTCCTTCTGGAATATCGAACCTTGTCAAATATGTAGTTGGTAGCGGCCTTTGGATACTTGTTTTCATTTATCTGGGATTTGCAGGACGACAGGCAGATACAATTCCATTACCAGTTAAAAAAAGGGAACGAAGTAAATCCAGTGAAGTTGGTTTCAATAGGGGACAGCAGTCATGAGATTTGATCATGTCAATATTGCTCTCGTTCCCCGTAAGGCAGTCAAATGTTTGGATCTGGCAATTATGTTTTATGGACGTTTTCTAATCCCTCTTTTAAAAATTTGGGCTTTGTTTGCCATACCTGCTTGCACGTTAGTCTATCTTCTCAGCTACTATTTTCTGGTCAATCTTAGCACTGCTATTACAGTTGCCTACTTCGCAACTTCACCGTTGGGTGTGATTCTCACCTGGAATACTGCTTTATATACTTTTGGAAATCAACAAGGCTTTCGTGCTTTGAGGAATCAATTTAACCCACAATTGATCTCCTTAATCTTCCGCTGTCTGTTCGACCGAGCGATTATTTTTATCGGCCCCGCTTTGATATTTTTCTCTGATAACATATTGATTTTAGTAGGTTTTATATACATTTTTATTCCTGGAATCTGGTTGACACTACGAAGCAGTTTTCGTGCAGAACAATCTTCACTCCGTTATGCCGGGATTGCTTCACAGTCAGGGATTTCACATGATCATCGAACGAAAAATCTGATCTCACATGATTTTGGGGCACTATTTTTTCGTGGTCTCTGGTCGTTCTTTTTCTGTTACGTCCTGACTTTGATATTTTTTGTTACGTTCGATTATCTATCTTATAAATTATTAGAATTTCCAATCGTCATGGGGAAAATCCCATATCTATTTGATATTGATGCAATCGATCAGTCCTTGTCTAATATTCTGCTATTGATGACATCCGATCCACGAGTTTTAGCTGTATTGACAGGATTCATCCTGCTCGTTTATCCGATTGGTCGTCTAGCCTGGTTCTTCACATACATAGATCTGAGGGTTCATCGTGACTGCTGGGATATGGAATTACGTATGGCAGAAGTTTCTCAGAACCTCAAAAAGGGGGAGGCATTATTATGATTTATCACCTCCCATGGAATTATGGACCAGTAAGGAGATTTGTATTAAGTTTTGTTTTAATAACTTGCTTTCTATTAGATACAACCACAATATTTTCTCAGACGATTGAGAACGACTATTCCAAAGCTTTATCGCCTGACCGAACAATCATCGAACAAGATACGAGACAAATCCTCAGTCGGCCCGAATTTCGCCATCTAACCCAACAACGTGAGACAGCTTCCGATTTACCCTTTGATTGGGAAGCATTTTTAAAAGAGTCCCAGGAGCAAGAAGCTAATGCGGCCGAACCCTTCTTCTTTGCCTTCGGAGGACTATTTCTATTGATTCTATCTTATGCGTTTATCTTTTCTATCTGCTGTTTGATTTTGTATTTGCTCTATCGATCCTTTAAAGGAATCGATTACGCACGAAAAAAGAGTGATGAGCCAAAAGGAACACAACTACAAGGTGAAGTAATTATAGAACAGATTGTTTCGCCTGCAGAAAATGAAGCGTCCATCTATCTACAACGAGCAAAAAAATTCGCCAAATCCGGCGATTACCACAATGCCATCGTACAATTGCTATACGGCTCAATGAGTTTCATTGAACGATCAGGCTGGATTCGTTTCCGCAAAGGATTGACTTATCGAGATTACCTTCGAGCGGCGCGACCTCACGGCTTACCCGGTGATTCATTTCGCAAAATAATTCGTACATATGAGCCTTTAGGATTTGGTCGACGAGAAGCCACCAAAGAACATTTTGAAAGTACCTTAAACAGTTATGAAGCAGCCTTCCAGAAAAAAGCGTGAACGCAGGAACGTCGGCTGGATCTGGCTGCTCTTCCTTTGCACCCTACTTAGTCTCCATTTCTGGTTTCCGGAATTCGGCACAGGAGCAATGGATGATACATACAGTTCATCAGGCAGTGGGAAAAAAGCTTTCTTTCTGTTGTTGGAATACGAAACCAACTATACGGAACGCAATCGTGTTCCATTATCAATGCTGAATCAGTCTCTGGATTATAATGACACGCTCTGCATTTTGGGGCCAGCCAGATATCCCAGTCCTTTAGAATGGTCTATCTTACTTGACTGGGTCAATGAAGGAGGGCGGCTGATCATCTCAGCAAGTGATAAACACCCAGAGTTGGAAATCGATCCATTGGAAATCAGTGTAAGTTATCTTGATGAAACAGAACGCGAAAATATTCCTTTAGATAATATTGAAAAACAGAAGAACAAGGAAAGCCGAATTACTTTCTCTTTCGATGACAAGCATAGTCTTCTGGCTGGTAAAGCAACAACGGTATTTCCCGACGCGAAATCGATTATCTGGGAAACGAATGCCCAAGTGAATTCTAAATCAGGCCAGACACTGATTTCATTAGGAGAGACCAAACAAGCAGTTCGACTGAAACACGGGTTTGGCGACATCGTTGTAGCCGCGTCCTCCGATATTTTTTCCAATCAGTCTATGATTGATGGCGGAAGCGTTGCTGCCTTTCGACTGATCGAATCAGCGGGAATGCTTGATTATGTAGTCGTCGATGAATCTCTGAATGCTTCAGGAACTTCAAAAGTCGTGGCTTTATTGATCAATCCCACTTTTCGACCTTTAACCATACAAATATTGATAGCACTGCTGCTGTATGGATGGTGGCACAGTATCCGTTTTGGTCCTTTTCTTTCATCTCACATTCTTGCACGTCATAACATTGTCTCGCATACTGATAACGTAGGAAATTTACACTTTAAAAATGGTAATGCACATGCATTATTTCGTGCGTATGTCAAGCAACTCTTTACGGAGCTACACCTCAGGCACTTTCGCGGAGAAGAGCACCGCGTGATTGATCCAATCGCAAGACGTCTCAAACAAGATCCGGAAAAAGTCAAAGCTTTGTTAATGAAAGCAGCTAAACTTTCGAATTCAAAATCTATCACACGTCACCAAATGGGTAGTCTGATCCGCAAACTATCGAAAATTCGTCGAGCGGCTCAGCCTGGACGTTGACTCATTAAATAACCGGAATTGTTTTTGTGACCACATATTATTCTATTGCCAAAGTCAAAGATATTCCTGAAGGTGAAGGCCGCGCCTTTCACTTGGAAGGACAGATGATTGCTGTTTTCCTAAAAGAAGGGAACTACACTGCTATAAATGACTTTTGTCCTCACCAGGGAGCCCCACTTTCTACAGGGTACGTCGACGAAGAGGGAGCCGTAACTTGTCCCTGGCACGCATGGCGATTCTGTATCAAAGACGGAACGTGGCTTGATAATCCTAAATCCAAACTTCAAGTTCCCACATATCCTGTTCGTATTGAGGGAGATGAAATACAAGTGGGACTAGAGCTTCCGCCAGAAGAGACTGAAGCTCAGTGAACTCTCATAATTCGAAAGATTCCCCCGGCTCTAATACAACCGGTTCTGCTGTTGTCTGGGCTTTTATCTGCTCGGCCCAGGCCACTGCATCCTGTTCAATGAGCGGCCATGTGTTGTAGTGCATTGGAGTTACTCGTTTTGGGGAAATGAATTTAGTTGCCTTTACTGATTCCTCCGGTCCCATTGTAAAATTATCACCTATGGGTAAGATCGCCAGATCTACACCTTCCTCACCAATCAAAGTCATATCATAAAATAAGCCAGTGTCAGCAGCAAAATAAATTGTCCCCTCCGCTAATTTCAATAAAATTCCGCAAGGGCTGCCGCCATTACTCCCATCAGGTAACATGGAGCCGTGATGTGCAATCGTAAGTTTAATGGTTCCAAAATCGTATTGATGCGCTCCACCAATATGCTGGGGATGCACATTTTCCACACCTTGTTTTTGCATCCACTCTGCGATTTCAAAGTTAGCGATCACAAGAGCACTTGTCCGCTTCGCAATCTCGACAGTATCACCAACATGATCGCCGTGGCCGTGGCTTACAATAATGGCCTCTGCTGATAAGCTATCTGCTGAGATCGTGGCGCTTGGATTGCCGGTCAGAAAGGGGTCCAGCAAAATCGTTTTACCAGCAGTTTCAATTTGATAAGTGGCATGTCCCAGCCAGGTGACTTTAGTTCCCATAATGGCCTCTAACAATTGAAACGAGAAAGTTACTTGAAATTCATTGCTGCAAGATACAACAGAATCATCATCGATTTCAAGTAGCTCGCCTCACATACCGGTAGGCAAGACAAATTGAGCCAGTGAGAAAGAATACCATGCCGAAAATTGCTAATGCTCCGGAGAGGAATAACCAACCAGCTAAACCGATCAGAATCAGTATGGCACCTAGCCGAACTTGTGCAATCTCTGACTGAGAAAATCGAAATCCGTACCAGATCAATGCAAGCGAAATCAGCCCCCAAATCAAAGTCCAAAGTACAGCAGAACCAATTTCATACGTATTTTCAGATCGTAAACTAAGTGCCAACTTAGGCTGCCCGTTGATTTTTGTGAACTCAAGTTTGCGACCGTGAATGGGGAGATTAAACTTCAGAGAAATTCCCCCTGCCTGAGTCCAATCTGCTTGTTGTCCACGGCTTTCGGTATCCACTGATTGGTTAAGAATATCTTCACGCTCTAAACCAGAAAAATTACTACCAAAGCTCAGATTTGGAGATTTCGCATCTGTCAATGATTCTTCCACCTCATTTAGCTGCATCCAAAGATCATTTTTTCCTTTTTGAGACAATTTTCCAGAACGAACTTGATCATTGAACCGGGGAGTTGAAGCATTGGGTTCTGCACTTTGCTGTTGAGGAAGACCAAATGGGGACTGGATTTGCCCAGCGGCATTTTCAAAACTTTGCTTTCGCCTGAGTGCGCGACTGTCAACAGGCTTACTGGTGGCTTTCTTCTTGGTACCTTTTTTGTCTAATTCCCTTTGAAAAGAAAAGCCTCTTAATTCAGCTTTTTCTTTTGAAAGTCTTGACTTTCTGGAGAGAGTCCCTGCGGAAGGTTTTGTTTTACCCTTCACATTTTCCTGAAAAGTAACTCCCTTATTCGCTTCAAATAAAGCTGCATTATTACCAATCACTAACTGGTTAAATGTTTCATCGGAATCAAAATCAACTTGCCCATCGCCATTCATATCTCTGGAATTACCAAATAATTTTTCCTGCTGTGCCTGACGCTGTTGTTCTCTCAATTGAATTTCACCAATCTTCTGCTTGATTTGCTGGCCTTGTTGTCCTTGTCTCATTTCATTCGAATTCGGAGTATTTTTCAGTCCCTCTTCCAGTCGTTTGAGATTTTTGATCACTCGACTTCGAACACGACTACTCTTACTGCCACTATAGACGGAGTATAAATTGTCAACGTCTTTGGCAAGATTGGAAATATCGAGACTACCAGAAGAGTAAGAGCGACTATCCCTGACAGGAGTCATATTGGTACGCGGATCATCCAGCAATGCTGTAGCAGTATAATCACTGGGAACATAAACAGTCCATTTGGTCTGCGCCACAGGAATTCCATAGTCTGCATTTTCGGATGGGATCACAACCTGTGGAGGCTGCATATCAACTAGTTGTGCCTGCCATCGGAATGTGCTTTGGGACAATGGTTGTGCTAAACGGCCCGCTATAATCAACTTCACCGAAAACGATAGATCAGCCGCACTTGCCTTAGGTAAGGCAACTAGATAAATGAGATTTTTTTTAATCTCATTGTTTTGTGGATCAGGTTTTAACAGGACGGGAGCCGTTGGTCTGCCTTTGACAAAAGCACTCAAAACCTGTGTTTTTTCAGGAAGTCGAATCGCCAAGAATTGTCGCGAACGATTTCGTATTCGATAATCAGCCTGAGTCTTCCAGCTTCCGTCATTGGCCAAAACAGTGGTCAAATCTGCCAGATTTACTGCAGCGGCAGCTCCCTGATCTGCCTGAAACTGTTGTATCTGATAAATCGGTGGTTTACGGTTGCGAATAATGCGTGCTAACTCCATCGCCTGATTCGCTAGAGAATCATTGATCACTAAGGGCATTTCCTGACGCTCAACTGGAGCAATACTTTCTTGATTCAATAAAGAAAGTCGTGCCCATGAGTGATTTACGAGCATTAGAAAATGTTGTTGAGTTTCTAATTCCGTTGTTTGAGGATCAACATTGCCTCTGGTATCCATTACGCGTACTTGTGGGATCTCAATTTTACCGGAATCAGGGGGAGACAAAGTCGATTCGGCCGTAATGAAGTACGAACCTTCTACGGAATCCTGCAAATAGATCGTCCATTGGACGACTGCGCCGCCAATCACTTTCTTATCTACCTGACGAATGGATTCTCCTCGAAAGTCAAGCTGTTCCCCCAGCCATGCGGGAGTTGAAAACGAGAATACATCAGTGGCAGCGCCCTGAATCGTCCAACGTATTCCTACTGTATAACTCACTGAAACATTACCTACAGTCGTCATAACCAGCGAATTAGCAGTGACTATCGGCTGAGCGGGTGACAATTCCAAATTGATCCACTCTGGTAATTCAGCTGTAGAACGGAAAGCAAACTGAGGCAATCGAGGTTGCTGCTCTTTTAGTTCGGCTGATAAATCTTCAGGTGAAATCGATCGCCAATCTTTTAATTCCGGCGCACTTGCCAGTAAAGAATCATCACACCAGATAGCGAGATCGCTACGTACAGATGAAACTTCCAAGGGTGTCGGCATCATCACTTCTGCTTCAAGTTTGTTTGCATTTCGAGAGATTACGCCATCAAAAACCACTTCTACTTGATTTGTTTTCAATTCTTTAAATTCAAGAATCAAAACCCGCATATCATCAGCGTTCTGTTCAATGATATACCAGTCATCCAATTCTTTAGCATTCACGTTTAAAATCAGGTACGTTTCTGGGAGTTCAATTACAAATGTTGACTCAGGCGTTCCCTTTAATTGATACTTCACTCGACTGGAAAGGCTCATTTTTCGAGGAGAAACTAAAACCGCATGTTCGGCCACTGCCAGTTTTTCAGGCTGTCGACGAAAAACAGAAAAGCGAAAAATCAATGGACGTCGAGAAAAACGATAAGCCCATTGCGGTCTTAAGACCTGACTGGCAACCTTCAAAGCAGGTGAAGACGTCGCAGGGTTTTTAAATTGTCCAACATCAATTTGAATTGCACCAGCGATTTCCTCTGGACGAATTTGAAATTGTGATTCCGCATACACGCCGACAGTGCCTGTTTCATTGGTAATATTTTCAGGTGCAATTTGAGGTATATTAACAACACGGGATTGTTTGCTAACTGACAACGGATGAAAGGCGACGATATTGATTTTCGTTGAATCCTTAATATCTCGTCGTAAAAAAACCTTAACGCGGCGTTCTTCTCCGGTGCCAACCATTTCCCAGCCTCCGACATCTGGCCCATCGATTGACTGGATGCGTAAACCTTCAGAAATCTTCAAGCTGGCCTGATTTATTTCTCCTTGACGAACGCGGTAATCATATTCGTTGCGCAACACCAGACCAGCATCTTGAACGACAGTTGCCTGAGTCGACTTGCACTGCACAATCCCTTGAATTGCTCCACGTTCTTCCGCAGGTCTCCAAGCAAATTGGATTGTACCTCCCTGATCGATGGGAAGTTCCAATGTTGTTTTTCCTGAAAGCGTCTGCTTTCGATAAGAGGCTCTCGAACCTGTGATGCTGATTTGTGAGTCTTTGTCAGAAAGTTCCAGAGTGAATCTTCCGCTGGCAACCGGTTGCAAACTAATTCGGAAGCTGCCAGTGACTCCCGTCTGCCGTGCAGGAAGATCAAATTCCAGGTCCAACAGATGTAAACCTGGCTTAGAGATCACGATAGAGTAAACGTTTTCTAACCTTGTTTTTTTGGTTTTGGCTTGACGAACTAAAATTGTCGCCGATTTCCCGTCCAGAAGTGCGCTACTGATTGCTGCTTCTCCCAGAGGAAGTGGTAGCGTCGCCGGTTGATTACCAATTGTGTGGATTACCAGTCGGCCCTTCACATGCACAATTGCTTGTCCCGCTTCTGCTCCCGCTTTAACCTTAGCCGAGTAAAGTGCCTGGCTAATAACACCGCCTGATTCAGACTCTTGATTCACCCGTTGATCAGGGTGGGCTTTATTCCAGAGCTTAATAAACTCTTCACGTGAGAGAAAGATCCGCTGCGAACTCAAGGGATCTTTCCCCACTTCATAGGGAATCACTAGGTTCTGAGGCAGTTTGGGCTCTACTACAGGTTTCTTCTGTGCAAAAACAGCTTCTGGACTACATAAGAAAGATCCCAACAAAATCAACGATGTAACGGTTGCCTGTTTATCAGTCGAATGTAGGAGCGCTTTAATCTCAGACCGAAGCCGCTGATAGAACCACTCGAGGCTCCACAAAATACTAGTAAGGATTGATCCCCAAAAGACACCATCCAGTAACGATTGATACTGGGCTGAGACAAGCGCGCTACAGGTAACAGGAAGTAAAATCCCAAAGATTACCAGTGCCAGCTTTCGTCTGCAGGAAATCCCTCGAAATAACCAACTCAACCAAAGCAGACCTGCAACCACAGCCAGGAAAAATCGCCTACTTCGTTGTGACTGCTGTAATGAAATGCTAAGAGACAGTGGTTCTTGCCGAGGTGCTCCATAGTATTGGAAAGCCAATGAGTGGAACCCAACTGGTTCTGGTAATGGCGCAACAACAGACAAACGCCCGCCCAATGTTCTTGCAGGCAACGGTGATTCAAATCCGGCAACGAAGTCATTTTTCGACTGCTCTTTTGGTGCAGCAGGAGTCTCTGCAGCAGGTAATGCACCCCCACCAAGTCCACCGAGTTTCCCCTCTATCTCAATAGACGCAGATGGTTCTGGATGTTGTGATTTAGGAGCATTACGAATAATGGTATGACTTCTCACACCCTGTGGACTTTTTGCCAGAGCAGGTTGGTCCATTGGTACTGCCAATTGTGATTGATCCCGCTGAAGCCCCAGCGCTTTTTCAGCTCTTTCCGCCACTCCACTAACTCGCGATCGGCCCATACTCTCGGTTTCGATCCCATCTTGAACATTCGGAATCATTTCCATTTTGTCTTTAAGATAATAACCATCGGTTTCTGAGCCATCATCAGAACTATATGCAGCGACGGCTTGCCCTGGTTGCTCCTGCAGATTTCGTGATGAAGAGATTCTAACCAATGCACGTTTCGAATTTAATACCGGCATTAATAATAAAATCATCAGAAACAACACACAGAACCCGCCGATCAGAAATGCTATACCAGAGATACCCCCTCTACGAAAACAGTAGGTACAAATCAAAATCGCAATGCAAATAAAGAAGAGCATGAAAAGCCTGCCTACCATTTGGCGCGGCGAGAGAAGGGAAAGTTGCCGACGGATACTCTCCAGCATGCCAGGTCGGAGTAACGGTTTGGCAGGTATAAAGTCTCCTTTACTTTCTGTAATTAAAAGCTCATCTGGATAAAGTACAGACCATGATTGATTTAAAATTTCCAAAGGTTGAGTCTGTCCCGCTCCATCTACAACAGCAACCTGAGGTGGTGACTGAGAAAACTGTTGTGTTTGATCTAAAGGCCTTTGATTCACATCATACAATAACTTCAAAGTACGAGTTCCAGCACTTTGACTACCGGAGGCAACCGGAATGATAAAAGCCTTTCCCGTATTACGAACTTCCACAGGAATTCCATCTACCAGAGCAGACAATAAGAGAGCCTGATCTGGCAAAGCGACTTTCAAAGATTGGATCCCAACAGCAGAAAATGAGAGTAATACTTCGTTTTGGACTTCACCTGCATGTCCCAATAAACTTTTTAGAGCAAGCTGATGTGCTATTGCTGTAGGTACAACCGTTTGTTTGAAGCGAGTTTCTTCAGCTTTAATTTGATGACCAACTCCAACAAATCGATACGCTGCCACAATCCGTTCCCGAGGCCGATACGTTACAGGTAATTGTAGTTCAGCTGCATCAATTGACGTTAAAGGTTGTCCTCGCAGGCCCATTGTTTGAATTCTCAAACGCTGATCCCCTTCAGCTTCAAAAGCGACTTCACCATATTGTCTATCGGCGGACATGATTTGTAATTGAGGGATAGTGACAATCTCGCCTTCTTTTCGAGGCTGTTCTATTGTGACAACTAAAATTTGCTTCCCGCTTAAACGTCGGTCCATTTTGAGAGTCCAGACGAGCAGGCCATTCTGTGGTTTATCAGCCACTTGTTCGATGATTTTTCCGTCTGTTTTCATAAGTCGAAACTGAAGATCGGTTCCGACACTCTCCGGAAGTGCTACCATTAATTTTCGATAGCTACCCCGCTCCACATTGAGAGTCGTTTCAAAATGAGAGAAAAAGGTAGTTTGGTCTAGTCTTACATATTGTAAGTGACGTGCAGCTAACTGAAGCGGCTTTCGAGAAACTGTCAAACTCCCTTTATAGTTATTGTCCTGATACTGATACCCAAAACGCATTTTAGAAATTCGTTCCTGCATCGGCTCTAAATTCGTCAATCCGCTGGGAACCAGATCCCAATCACTGTCGGCATTAATGATGATAGACCCTTCCAATATTTTCGCCTGGGGTAATTCAATTTTGGGTAATTCCAGTAATTGACTACCAGAATCAGGAGGCCAGTTTTCCAGATCACGATGAGCGAGAATCACAACTTTAGCTTCAGTATTCGCAGGTAATACTTTGACGAATGGTAGCCGAATCAATTTGCTACCTGCTTCTCTGGATGATTCTTTCCAATTGGCATTTTGGTTTTGTATGGTCGCTCCGAGAATTGTCCATTCAGCGGGGATATGCATTTGAAATTCGAAGAGTGGCGCAAACAAACTTTCCACAGTCGTCACTAATTGCAAATTCATACCCTGCTCATTGATTTCAACAATTGTTGAAGCCGCCATCTGAACTTCGGACCTTTTTTCCTGTGTCACTAAGGTTATGTCAAACATCTGCTGCCAGAAATCAAAGTCCATCCCTGGGCTATTCACCGAACGTTCAGTTGCCTTTTTCATATTTGCTGAATTTTTAATAACACGGCGTCTTACACTATCGGTATTTTCAACTTGTAAACGAACTCCATAAGGATATCGAATTAAAACTGAACCAACATGGGAATTCACTTTTTCAATATGGAGGTCTGGAACGTTCCACGCTTGATCCGCTTTTGTGGTCATGACTCCACGACAGATAATTTGCAGCTCACCTTCAATCGGTTGGCGATAGTTCAAAGTGATTTCGGTTCTCTGCTGGTCTTTGACACTATCGTTTAATTCCCAAGATTCCAGTCCCGTTGATTCCACACTCACAATTTCTAGAGACTGAGGAACACTAAGAATGATTTGATCAAGTGATTGCCCATAGATACTCAATGCCGTCTGCGCCTGCCAGGCAACTTTCCCTGGACTCACCGACACACCAATTGCACTTCGGGCAAAAACCAGCGAATCGTTAGTCTGTTCATGTGTTTGTTCTGTTATCTTTAAATTGACTTGTCCAGTACCACCAATTGGAAATTCATAACCCGTTTTTTTGTTCTTAGTAGATGGTTTCAACCTTAAATCATTTACGATCAAATATTGATTTGAAGGAATTTCTAATTTGAAGCGGCTGGCTACGTTTGGCAAGAGTCGAAACTGCGCAACTTGATCGCTGCCAACAGTATTCAGTGGAGCCGACAATTTTATTACAAATTGATGTTCACCTTGTTGTTGACTGAATAACTGAAGTAAATCAATTTTTCCTGACGAACGTGCGATCATTGCTGGCTGTTGATCTAACATAGCAGATTCCACCGCCAAACCATGTAAGGGTAGATTGACTACAGTCATTTTTTGCTGAAACTGTTGAATTGAAATCGTTGCTTCGATCATTAATTGGCGATCAGAGACCGTTGCTTGATAAGTAGCGTCATGAATGATGATGTTCGAATTCGGGAGAACATTACCATCAGAGTTAACTTTAGCTTGTTTTTTTAATGCCTCATATTGGGTCCGCGGTAAGAGCACACCACTACGATCGCGCATCAATAATGCATCTAACTCATCGACGGGAATATAAACAGCCGTCTTCGGCCATTTTTTCTGATCAGAACTGGAGGCTTCTTTGTGAGCAACAGGCTTCTGCGCCAACACAGTCTGCTGCAGAACGGAATTCATGCAGACAGACATACTCAACCAACAGACTGACCAGAACAGCAAACCTCTTTTATACCGAATACGTTGCCGGGGAACCGTTATATGTTCTGAAGAATTTGTCGAATTCGAAATCATGGCGAACTCCATTGAAGTTAGTCGCTCACAGTTAGTCTCTTAAAAAGTCAACAACGCCACATATATGCAAGGTCAGGTCTTACCAATATTTACTGGACTATTTTTTGCCAGATTGATTTTGCATAAATTCATCAAATATACCCGGAGGTGGAATCACAGCGGCTGAATGACCACCGCCATCTATATTGGAACGATGTTGGATTACTGCATCTGACGAAAGTTTCTTTCCAGCTCGCAATCCTGCGAAAGCATACAAAATCCAGAGACTAAGCATTGCGACAATTCCAAAACGCGCGGCATAAACACCAACCAGCACTTTGTCTGCATCAGTTAGTGAGTAAATCGCAAGTATAAATATCAAAAAGATCAACAGAGTGAGCTTATTTTCCCAAGTCTTTTTTCGCATGACGAAGGCAATCGCAATTAGGGCACTACTCAAGACCCAGGTAGAAAAGGAAAGTTTCCACCATGAAACACTGATTTCCGGACTGTCTCCCAATCGCGAATAAGAAAACACACGGCCTTCAGTGGGAAAGTCCACCAAGGCTCCAGCAGAAGCCCCAATCCAAGAATCAAAATCGGTTCCTGATGCCTGAATCCCTCCCCTCCCAGGAATGATCCCAGATATAAAAACCTGATCATCAGGCTCAAATTCATCAGCCACACCAACCAAGGTATACTGATCAGGTACCCAAATTGCTGTTTTCAATTGCTGAACGACAACATTTTCACCATCGATTCCACCAAAAAGCGGCAAGGGCAACTTTAAATTACCACCAAATGATTCTGTAATCCTGGGAACAGATTTTGTAAATAATAAGGTGATCAAAAACGGTTGATCTGAAGACTGGTCTCGGGCAACGTTAATAAAAAACGTTGACCAACCATCTTCGCTTTGACTTTGCTCATCTTTTTCCAAAGGAACTGGTTGACCGGCTACAGTAATACTTAACGGTTCCATATTTTCTGGCAAAGCCACTTTTAACTGTTGCCTTTCACTTGATTTGATCAAATAACGACAGCGATAAGTTGAACGTCCCTCTTTAGTCACAACGACCTCAACTAGAGATTTCATAATAATCGTTTCTATGACTTCCTGAATTTTGTGTCTCGTAGATATGAGTTCCAGACTTACCGGTTGACTAAAATAACGAAATGCTAAAAAACCTTCCTTCGGTAATAATTTCAATTCGCGGATGTCAATTGGATCCAGTTGCTCTTCCAGATTTGAAGTTGAAACAGAAAGCGTTCTCGACTTCCGAACTGCAATTTCACCGTAAACCCTTGCCAGTGGAACATCACGCGAACGCTGATTTTCATTCGTTTTTTCTAACCCTAATACTTTCAATGGTTGTAAAGAGATCTTATCCAGCAAGATATCTCCTGTTTCCGATTTTGATGCCTCATTCTTTTCTTTGTCTGTATTCTCTGCTTCAGAATCTGGCTTTGCCGCAGAAGCTAACAAACCTGATGTAATGTCATAACGTACTTCGAGTGAATAACGGCCTTGGACATTTCTCTGCGTTGTTACAGTCCAGACAACCCAACCTTCAACCGCTTTTTCAGCACGACTTTTCTGCTTGATGGATGGTGCTGGAGCCGGTGATAAAGATCGAATCTGGATCAGATCAGCAATTGCTTCAGGAACAGCGAAACGAAAAGTATCCACTCCGGCATATTGAACCTGATAATCAATTCTGCTGAGTACTTCGGCAATTTGCTCTTTGACTTCGATACTGGTTGCAACATCTGCGACCAGTCGTGTCGGCTTAATTTGAATCTGAACCGGAATCTCAACTGGACGGCGATTATAATCCCAAGCAGAAGCTAATGAAGTCTTGGTAATTCTTGGGTTCGAATACGTGGCAGGCTGCGCACCAACGACATCCTGATTTCTAATAATCAACTCCATTGACTCGGGAGCATAAATGGCAACTTGACCTGTCTCCCGCTCAACGTTGATTGGCTCCGGTAATGGAACATTGACTTTTGATTCTTGCGATCCTTTATTGAAATCCTGATGCGCACGAATCTGTAGTTTCAATTTCCCCTGATATTTTTGCAGCAAAGCAACCGTTAACTGCCGCGTTTTCTTATCAAAATTATATTCTTTCAGGCCAGCCACATTTACAGAATCAATGACCAGTTTTTCTGGAACTTTTAACTGAAACGAAAAAATACCCGCTCGTTGAATGTCATAGTCTAGTTGTGCTCGCACTCGAATTTCATCTTCACCGAAAAAAAACTCGGTCAACTGATTTACAAAAATACGAGGTTTGAGTGGCTGTATACTGATCTGCAGTTTTGCTGAGGGATTGAAAAAACGATAATAAACGGCGTTGGGCCTTTGAATACTCTTGGGAATACTTGCAACTTCACTGCGAGTGACACCTTCTGTATTAGTAACAGAAAACGTCATACTTTCTCCGGGGACAATAGCAATCTGGCCGCTCTCTCTGATAACATCGAGTGCATGAATTCCACTCGTTGCTGTCTCCGATAAGCCAAGGATGTTAAATGGCTCATCTGGAATATCTTTTTCTGTATTCACTTGAATCAGCGCACCATTTTGCAACTTATTGAGGAATTCAACTGCAATGATTTGTTTGTTATCTGTTTTCTCTATTTCCCAGCTTTTGATTTTGGTGTTGGAGGAAGAAAGATCCAAAATACGATCTTTGAGAGGAACTGCAATCCGTGCACTTTGCATATCCCCTCTGAGGACCTCATATTTTAATAATGATTGTGTATTGACTAAACCATCTCGAATTGAAACCAATGTAGAATTCTCGACACTCGCCAGCAAGTCCATTTCTGGCTTTGTGCTTTCACGAGGATACCAGAGCACTGTAATCTGATTGGTTGCTCCCAATGTCGACTTAACCAAAGTGGCATCTTGAGGTGACTTAATTGGCAGCCGCACCAGTTGGGGGGTAATCTTCACAGTTTGATCTGCTTCAGGAATCTTTAGTTCCAAGGTTGTAACCCCAACCGTTGGACATTCAAACTGAAAAATGTGTCCTTCGGGGGAATTTTTTACACGCGTTAATAGTTCAATCTGCACCCGATGCTCTCCTTTTTCAGAGAGCAATAGTGCATAACTTCCATTTCCAGTGCCCCGCAAAAAAACTTTCGAATTCGTAGAGCTGACCTTTCCAATTGCAGCTTTTCCAAAACGTAATGGAACTTCTACCCAAGGATCCCCTATCACTTGAATCGTTAAATCACATTGAATACGCGCCACGTTTTCTTCAACCGTGCCAGTGTAAGAAGAACTTGTTACGACTGCTTTGACAGGAAAGTTGATACCACCCTCAGTGCCAATGCCTGCCGACTGGGACCAGAGTTTTAAATACTCCAAATACGGCATAAAAATGGTCGCTTCAGACTTGTTGAGAACGTCCTTAATGTTTTTAAAGGGGATATATATCAGATGGTCCCATTCATTTTCCTTTTCGGGTACTTTGTCTTTCGTACTGAGAACAGGCTTACCAGCATCAACTGGTGTCTGACCACGCGTGAATTCAGGTAGTCCAAGTAAGGTAGTTGCTACAAACAAAAAAAGGGAAAAACGAGGTGCCAATCTTAGATATTGCATACTACCCACCTTTTGTACATTGTCCAATACCCTGTTATCTGGTTGAGAATAGATGGCAAACAGGGCAATCGCGTAAAAAGCGTTAAATTCAGAGTTTATAGAAAACAGTATAGTTTTTTTCGTTCATTGTCTGAAAGATTGGACGTAAGTGAGACTGGGGAAATTGCGAAAAAAATAAAAATTTCTGTCAATCCGTATTTCAAACAGGGTTCTTCGAGTCTCGTCCTTTGCCCACAGTAAGAAGACGATTGAAGGACAATTCTCGAACGACTCAAAACGGATCGAATCGCTTTTCCAGATTCTGTGCACAAATTTGTAATTGAATGTTTTCAGAAGAATTAGTACTACTTAGATGTGACTCCGCACCACGGGCAGTATTACCTCTAATTAGAAGGAGCGGGTATACAGATTAAATTATCTATGTACTTAGGATTTATGAAGAAATCTCGAGAGTCCATGCTATAAATATCGTATTCATAGCAGAATTTATGCTATCGATAACCTTGGGCTCGTTTGTACCAAGACTGCTTTTTCACAAGGGAATATGATGGGGATCCTTGCGCGAGTCTTGTAGATCAAGAATTGGAAGCTGCACTTACTAAAAGGCGCGAAAAGCTGGTCTGTTCATCACAAAAAAGTAGACACTTGTTACCACAAGATTAATCAACTTGGGGTTACTGACCATTCAAAGCTTGTCCACGTTGGGTTGTTCCACCTGCTCCCTGGCTTATATCAGGTACTGCATTGAGTCCACCTGTAAGAAGAAGACCGGAGATTCCTATCTCTGCCTGCCGCAGTGCAATGAGTGACGAGACATATGACTGTGTTGCCTCAAAAAAAGTACGACGTGCTGTCAGAACGCGCAAGAATTCAAATTCTCCCTGGCGATAACCTTCATTTGTTAATTCCAGATTTTCTTTTGCGGAAGGTAAGATCTCTTTCTGAAAACGGTTAACCTGCTGGGCAGCCTGCTGATGATTTCGATAAACTGATGTCAATCGATCACGTAAGTTTAACTCGATCCGTTCTGCATCTTTTAGTGCACGATGATAGTCAGAAGATGCAATTGCAATGTTACCTTCATTCCGATTAAATATCGGCAAAAACACACCTAATTGTGCATTTACGATTTCACTCCCTGTTTGATAATCGTGCCCGACTCCTACTTGTGTTTGTAGATTTGGTTTTGCCTGTACTTGTTGTCTTTCGATTTGAGACCATGCACGTTGAACACGATAGTAGGCTGCCTGCAACTCCGGGCTCTTGCTCACTAATTCGTTATAAACAATGTCCCAGTCTGAAATGGGAGCAAACTGTTCTTCCAGGTCTCCTGTTAATCGGCCCTGCACCAGATCAGGGAGTCCGATGATATTCACCAATCGTTTCCAGGATGCTTCAAAAGCCAAAACCGCATTTTGCTGAATGATCTGCACTTCATTTAGTTGAATTTTCGATTGTAAGATATCTGCCCGACTCGCCTGTTGTGCTTTAAATAGTTGCTGAGTCACTTTTAGTCCGTCTTCAGCAACTTTGAGCAATTCGTTCGCTAGTTCAATTCTTCGTTGCGCGCCTAAGGTTTCGTAATAGCGTGAACTGACATCGTTCTTAACTCGCATCCGCTGAGCTTCATACTGCCACGACGTTTCCTGAACGTCTTTTTCTGCAACGAGTTCATTTAGTCTGAGTTTATCACCTGTAATGAACGTCTGGGAGATAAAAGCTCCCTGTCGACCCGCAGTACCCTGATCACCAATTTCGTCACCAAAATATCCCACAATTGGATTAGGTCGTTTACCAACTTGCGTTTGAATACCACATGCTTTACCGACGACAGCAGATGCCTGAGCCAACGTTGGATTATATTCGCTGGCCATCAATTCCAACTGTGTTAGTGAGTAACTTTTCTTCCCCGAACTCCAGGTTGTTCCTTTTTCTTTTGTAGGAGCAGGCGGGACTAAAGGGGTATTCAAAGCAACTCGCTCAATTTGCGACTCTGACGACCGTATATCCTGGGTTTCGTCGAATTCCTGCCATTCAGATTCCACCAGTTCAATTGCTGGCAGTTTACCAGAATAATTAGAAGCTTTTGTTTTTCTTGCGGTGGTTTTTGCGGCGAGCGGAGGCTGGGGAGATACGATGCCTGATTCTTTTTCTGCATATTGCTCGAAATGTGAACAACTTGAAAAAGGGAAGAGTAAACAAGCAAAAAAAATTAGCTTAACGGCAAAATCAGCAAATCTAACTTGCTTCTGACGACTTCTTTCACTCAAAACACCGAAAAAATCGTAATACAGCATCGCCATTGCAGTCCTTTGCAAATTCCTGATACGTAAAATAGCTTACTCAGGATATCGACAAAGTGATTGACTGAACTACCATTTAGAATGCTGGAATCAATATGAGTAGTACATATTCACGCCGCATATTATCAGTGAAAACTGTTATGGCTATTAAGGACTTTTGGTAGCTTGGCAAATATATGTCGGTTTTAATTTGCCTGTCGTTATAATCCACATATCTTTCCAATCTGGATCAGAATGATATCGCCTGATCAGTTTGCGACTGCCGAAAGTTTGGGAAGCAACGTAATTGAACGCCGCATCATTTCTTTGCCTTTTGATTTGATGGAAACATAGTAGTTACCTGGAGCTAAGATCTCAGGCGCGTAAATCTGAAAAGTATATCGTAAGTTCTCGCGCGGAACGATTTGTCCAACTCGGGTAATAATTCGTCCATTCTCTTCACAGAAATGACAATCAATCCAGATGTCTTCGTGAGGAGGATTCAGACAGCATTGCACGAGTATTAAATCTCCAACCATGAATTCCGATTTACGATCCGTGAGCCATCCGCCCACCATCCGTGTTCCGACATCAACACTGAGAAATTTGTCTTTTTGTCTCATCACTTGTTCTGGTACCAACATTTCTTCTATTAATTCAGGGGCAACTTCATGCAACGTCATTCGGCCTTCAGCTCGTCTAAGGCCATATAAGTCCAGTCGGTCTTCCACATAAATACTCAGGAACAGAACAACAACAATCCCTGCTCCCCAAGCAGCCGATGACTTCCAAGCTGTAACATGGTGCGGACGTAAACGTTCAATCCTGGCATTCAACTTAAAGAAATACTGTGCCAACCAAACACCTTGGCGATAGAAACGACGGAACTGAGCCGATAACCATCGAACATCCTTTTCCGTAAGAAAACAAAAATAAATTGAAATCGAAATCATAGGGAAGATATATAATCCAAGTGAAAACAGCGTTCCAATGTGAAAAGCCGCTCCCAAACCTAATCCAACAATTCGGCCCCACTTTTGCCAGACGATAAACACAAACACGATTTCCCAGACAAGGGCAACGTAAGACATGACTGAGAAGACGATGGGATACATCGTCAGGAAATCCCCCATAGGATGTGGATTATTATACCGTGACATTGCCCAATAACTGATTTGGTCTCCTTCGAGATATCCAGGAGTATGAAGCTTTGTCATAGCAGCTCCAAAATAAACCACCCCAATAAGAATCTGCATCAGTCTTTGTGGCCATATCTCAAACCGAGGAAGTTCATATTTGGTATACTGTGGTAACGATCGGTTTTGTCGCCTCCCTTTCAACCAACGATCAACTGACCAGATCGCACCACAATTGGATAGGGAAAGTAAAAACAAGACATGTGAAGCAATGACAGAGTACTTCGTTGCCATACTAATACAATCCATGAAACAGAAATATGTATATAGCACGACAGAAGCGATCAGGGAAAATCGGGTCATCCAGCCAATGCTGCTACAAATCAGAAAAAATCCCAGTGCTGCAAATAGTCCAACAACAACACTGCCCGGAAGAACTGGAAGAAAATCATAATAGCGAAAGATATCTGCCAGGGGAGCTGGAGCTCCATCGCTTGAAAACAATTCTCTTGAATACCTCCATCTGGTACACACAGTTCCAAATAAGATGAGAGGAACTAATATGCGTACAATGGCCAATCCAAAGGGTATTTCTTTTGCAAAAAAGAATCGATGAAAGCGATTACGAATGGAATTTTGTTGCGTTGGAATCAATTCTTTAGCATCCATGCTTGAAATCCTGTTTGATCTGACGATTCAAAAACCAACTGAAGTTGTAAAACAACAAACTGAGAGTAAATCGTTCTTAATTTCCCACGGGCGAAGCGAGATGAATGGGAACGTCGGGATCATGTTGCGGTCCCTGGGGCTCAATACGACTACCCACTGTTCCAGCAAAAAAAGGACGCCCTCGACTCATATCTGCAGTCAACCGAGGATTATCATTGATTTGTAAAAATCGCTGTCTGGTCAGCCAGGGCACATAAGTTTGTGCGACAATGCCCTCCGGTGTAATTACTTTGCGTAAACGATAATAATTTTTAAAATCCTTGGGTTCTTCATAACGCTTGTCCCAGACAGAATCTGGTAAGTTATATTTCTTACACCAGGCTTCCTCAATACACAAAATTCGAAGCATGGGCTCATGCTCGGTTTTATCGAGTGTATTCATTGCCATTCTCAACCAGGCATCACCGGTCGTATCGTAATGCCGTCGCCCCAAATCACCATAGGGTTTATAATCTCCCCACGGCCCCGGTGACAATTCATAATATTTCCCGCTTACCCCTTCCCCAACGATGTGGGTGCGAATCGAATAAGCAGACCAGCCACAGAACATATCCCAGACAATATAATACATAGCGGGATGCTGGGCTGTTCTATAGGAGAAGGTATGGCAAAAGATGCCAAACATTAAAACACCCAGATAACCGATAATGGTTAGACATGCTAATCCACGTTTGAATAATCGCATCAGAGTAGCCTTCCCTGGCTTAACAATGAGATCAGAAATTCAAAAAACCGTTGAAAGAGGCTAGAAATGGTGCATAAACGCTAATCGCATCAATGGAAATCCCCGGCTCTCTTTTGTGAGAGGCAAATATCGCCGATCTCTCAAAATAGGTCAATAGCAACCTCTATGTCCGATTTATGCTCGTAATAGAGGCCAATAGTGACTGAAACGAGAAAACAGAAAAATTCGAGTCGCCGTTACATCAGTAGAATTTTTAGAGCGATTACCAGGACAAAAACCTGCAAGCTAAGAGGAAACACCAGCTTCGGAGCCAGTTTTGATCGGAATCTGCCGAGGCTTTTCTGTAGCAGACTTATCTAGTAAAACGTTCAAGATTCCGTTCTGTACCGACGCGGTAACCTTATCTGGATCGACGGCAACAGGCATGGGAACAGATCGTTGAAACTGCCCTGCAGGTCGTTCACTCAATCGAACGGTTTGGCCGGACGTCGTGATTGTTCCCGTATTTCGTGTACCCGCAATCGTTAGCATATTTCCAGCCAGAGTGATATTGATTTCCTCAGCTGCTACACCTGGTAAATCAAACTGAACTTGAATTTGCTCTTCTAGTTCGAGAATATCTACGCGGGGTATCCAAACTGACTCACTTCCAAATAAACCGAGCTTATCCAATGCGCGTTCCCCTTGTTCAACGGCAACTCCCAGCAATTTGTCGAATTCGGATCGTAATCGCTCAATCGAAGTATTCACTCCTGATGAATCACTTTTTTTATCATGCTCAGCCCGCGGCTGTTCCCCTGTTTCCTCTTCGGTAGAAACATGAACTGGTTCGGCTTGATTCTCATCTGATTCCATCACAAATCTCCTCTTGATAGCGAATGCACTGAAAATTAGAGCTTAAATGTTGGTGCTATTCTTTCACAAGTTTCTTCACTCTTGAAGAATAATATACCGCCTTCATTGTCTCATATCTTATTCGAACTACCAGCAGAAATATTGAAAATTTCTGGCCAACTTTTCAACATCGAAACATCATCAGAATGAATTCTCTCGAAAAAGCTACAGGTAAGATCGATGGCAATTGATCATTTGATGATAACAAAAGACTGACCGAAAAATAGTATTTTCCGGTTTCGTCCAAGAGACTAATTTTCTTGGTCAACAGAGCATGAATTAGCTGCAGTCACTTCATCACCTTGTCTCTGTTGTTGATCAGAAACAGAGCAACCGCCACACTGTGAGCAACCTTCAACTCCTTCAAGATTAGACAAGCCCCCACAGGACCCTTTGATACAACGATTACTGACGATGACACCCACTGCCATTCCCAGGAAAGCAAGGACAAAAATACCAAGTGCAAGCAAGATTGTGGCCATCATGATTCGTTTTCCTCTCCCAACAATTTCTGCCAGCGTGGGGAATATCGTTCTGTAAAACCATTTTCCTCTTTTACAATAAAGTAAGCAGCGATCTCCCGCTCTTTAGCCCAATTATACCCCTCATCAGGACCTAATACCATCAGGCATGTTGCAAGTGCATCACAGTTCATACAAGTTTCTCCGACAACCGTGACTGATGCCAGAGAATGATCCACTGGATAACCTGTACGAGGATCAATGGTGTGAGAATATGTTTTGCCATTCACTTCAAAAAAATTGCGATAATTGCCTGAAGTAGCCATCGACAGATTGGAAAGTGGAACGACTTTTTGGATTTTGCGTGTCTCACTAATTGGTTTTTCTATTCCCACTTTCCAGGGGACCTGACTTTGATTGGTGCCTTTTGCGCGCATCTCTCCACCGATTTCGACCAGATAGTTTTCGATCGATTTTGAATCAAGGTATGAAGTGACGCGATCCACAGCATATCCCTTAGCAATCGCTGACAGGTCGAGGTAGACTTTGGGAATTAACTTCTTCAACGCAGGTGAAACATGCTGTAATTCAATATGCTGGTAACCAACATTCTTTCTCGCCGCTTCTATCTGACTAGATTCTGGTAATGTTCTTTTACCTGGATCGGGACCAAAGTGCCATAAGTTGACCAGGGGGCCTACCGTCATATCAAATGCGCCTGTACTCGCTTTACTTAGGTTGAGCCCCGCTTCAACGACTTTTAATACTGATGGAGAGACTTCAAACCATTGATCGGATTGCGATTGATTAAATCGGGATAACTCAGATGTCTCGATGTAAGTTGACATCTGAGCGTTGATGTTTTCTAACAGTTGATCCACTTCTTGTTTAAGCAGATCGGAGTCAACCAGATTCGAAGGCGAAGTGCAGATCGTAATATGGTAAGACGTCCCCATAGTGGAACCCTGAATCTGCAGCTTACCTGCGGAGCCTGTATGAGAACCAGACTGATCAGTTTGACATGCCGTGACAGGAAAGATCAACAGCAGTAAAACGGCAACGCGCAGAAACGGTTTGTGACAGCGACTAGCCAAAGTCATCATAGCGGATATTCTCAGGTTCGACTCCTAAGTCATCCAGCATATTCCGAACAGCGGACAACATCATTGGAGGTCCACAGATATAGTATTCACAGTCCTCAGGTGCAGGATGTTTACTTAAGTACTCATCTAGCAACACTTGGTGAATAAAACCTTGCAGACCATCCCAATTGTCTTCTGGAACCGGGTCAGACAAGGCAACGTGCATTTTGAAATTGGGGAACTTCTCTTCGAGAGCTCGGAACTCATCTTCATAAAACATTTCCCGTAAGCTACGAGCACCGTACCAATACGACACTTTTCGGTTCGTTTCACGTTCTTTGAAGAGCTCGTAGATATGTGATCGTAGAGGAGCCATACCAGCCCCCCCACCGATATAAATCATCTCCGCCTCTGTTTCCTGGATGAAAAATTCTCCATACGGACCAGAGATCGTAACTTCATCACCCGGTTTTAAGTCGAAGATATAGGAAGACATTTTACCGGGAGGTGTGCCTTCTGGTGAACGAGGAGGTGGAGACGCAACACGCACATTCAGCATGATGATCCCCTTTTCCCCCGGGTAATTGGCCATGGAATAGGCGCGAATCACTTCTTCATCTACTTTAGATTCAAATCGCCATAAGTTGAAATTATCCCAGTCTTCCTTGTATTCGTCGGGGATATCAAAATCACTATATTTAATATGATGTGGTGGTGCTTCAATCTGAATAAACCCACCGGCCTTGAAGTCCACATCCTCACCAGCAGGCAATTCAAGAATAAGCTCTTTGATGAACGTAGCAACGTTGTCATTAGACCTGACTTTACAAACCCACTTCTTAGTTTCAAAGACCTCTGGTGGAACTTCGATTTCCATGTTGCTCTTCACCGGCACCTGACAGGATAAACGGCAGCCTTCGCGTACTTCCCGGTTATTAAAATGGGAGCGTTCCGTTGGTAAAATGTCTCCCCCGCCTTCGAGCACTTTGACTTCGCATTGGGCACAGGTTCCGCCACCACCACAAGCTGAAGAAACAAAAATCTGATTTTCTGCGAGCGCACTTAATAATTTACCACCGACGGGAACTTCGATTTCTTTTTGTTCATTGACAGTAATCGTGACATTACCAGAGGCTACCAGCTTTGATTTTGCAATCAAGATAATGGCGACCAATGCTAACACGATGGCCGTAAACATGATAACGCCGAACAGAATTTCTATAATCATGATAAAACGTTGACCGCTCTAAAAATAGAATGTATTGAAGTCTTATAATTGGATTCCAGAAAACGCCATGAAGGCCATCGCCATTAATCCAACAGTGATAAACGTGATGCCCAGTCCTCGCAATCCAAGTGGTACATCGCTGTACTTCATTTTTTCTCGAATTCCAGCCAAAGCCATAATCGCCAGTGCCCAACCAACTCCCGATCCAAAACCAAATACACAACTTTCGGGGAAATTATAATCGCGTTCCACCATGAACAAGGTGCCTCCCAAAATCGCACAGTTCACGGTAATCAAGGGTAGAAAAATACCCAGCGTGTTATATAACGCAGGAAAGAACCGATCCAGAGTCATTTCCAGAATTTGAACCATGGCGGCAATCACGCCGATATAGCAGATCAATCCAACAAATGTCAGATCCACATTGGGATATCCAGCCCAGGCTAATGCTCCTTTTTTCAAAAGGTGTTGGTAGATCACATTATTCACGGGAACCGTAATCGTCTGAATTACGATGACTGCAATCCCCAAACCAATGGCGGTTTTAACATTCTTGGAAACGGCCAAAAAGGTACACATTCCCAAAAAGAAAGCCAAAGCCAGATTCTCAATGAACAAACA
This sequence comes from Gimesia aquarii, assembly GCF_007748175.1. Classification (NCBI taxonomy): domain Bacteria; kingdom Pseudomonadati; phylum Planctomycetota; class Planctomycetia; order Planctomycetales; family Planctomycetaceae; genus Gimesia; species Gimesia aquarii. The sequence continues at coordinate 637,309 of NZ_CP037422.1, read as the reverse complement.
TTTTATAAACAGGCTCAAATAATGTTCAAACATGTTATGCTTCCTCCATTTGATCGGTTTTCCAAACTCTTAAAATCCAAATGAAAATACCGATAATAAAAAACGCGCTCGGAGGTAATAACATCAAACCATTGGCCTCATACCAACCACCATCGCGACTTAATTTTAATAGCTGGATTCCAAATAAGCTGCCTGATCCAAACAACTCTCGAAAGAAGGCTACGATCATTAAAATGAGGCTATAGCCTAAACCATTTCCCAATCCATCGAGAAAACTGATACCGGGCTCATTTTTCATCGCAAAACCTTCTGCACGCCCCATCACGATACAGTTGGTGATAATCAATCCGACAAACACTGAAAGTTGCTTACTGATTCCAAAAGCAAACGCTTTCAGAAACTGATCCACCAGAATCACCAACGAAGCAATAATTGTCATTTGGACGATAATTCGAATACTGCTGGGAATCTGCAATCTAATAGAAGCCACCGCAGCATTAGAGCAGGCAGTGACTAAGATCACCGCAATACTCATCACGAGCGCAGTCTCCATTTTGGTGGTCACGGCCAAAGCAGAACAAATTCCCAGAATTTGTAATGCAATGGGATTATTATTGAAAATCGGTCCTGTCAGAACCTCTTTTTGTTTTGAATTCATTCTATTTTTCTCTCTGCTCTCGAACCTTTTCGAGATAAGGTCTAAATCCCAAATTTCCAAGCCAGAAATCTAGTAGGTGAGTCACACCGCGAGATGTAATTGTTGCTCCAGAGAGCCCATCAACTTCATGAATGGCGTCGGGAGATTCCGGATTCACAGTCCCTTTGATGACTTCAATTTCAGGTTCAAATTCCTGATTATATGCTTCTTTGCCCTTCCACTGCGCTTTCCATTTGGGGTTATCGACTTCACCACCCAAACCAGGTGTTTCTCCATGCTCATAAAACGTTAAACCTGCAATCGTGGTCAAATCAGTATCGAGTGCCAGGAACCCCCAGAGCGTCGACCAGAGCCCTTTACCTCTGACTGGTAGTACATACTGAGATAACTTACCATTTTCGTCGTTGATTAGATAAACCCAGGAATAATTTTCGCGACGTTTGATTCCTGCCAAATCTTCAGAGGATGGTATTTCCATGCTCATTTTCGGGTTATCAGCAGCCGCCTTTTGATCGTACTCCTGAGGATTAGGAAATAACTCCTTATCGTCGGTTACGACATTTCCTGTATTAAGATCGACGATGATCCCCTTGACTCGCTCATCGTAAACATCACTGATCTCCTTAGCACTCGCATCCGGTTTGATTAATCCAGCTGCAGAAAGGATATTTTTTTTACGCTCATTCTCTTTATTTGCATCCTGGCGACTGCGTAAACCGACGGCAGCTCCGGAAACGAGAATTGAACAGGCCACGCACAAAGCAGCCGATACCATAAATGTGAAACCAATTGAATCACGCGACATTTCGCGCCAACCTTCTTTTAATGTTTGCTTGAACTACGTAGAAGTCAATCAGAGGCGCGAAGACATTTCCAAACAAAATTGCCAACATAATCCCCTCTGGGTACGCTGGATTGATGACCCGAATCAGGATCGTCATTCCACCAATTAAAATTCCATAGACCCATCGCCCTGTATCAGTCATCGCTGCTGAAACCGGATCTGTGGCCATATATACCAGACCAAAGGCCAGCCCTCCTACAACTAAATGCCATTGAGGTGGCATCGAGAACATCGCATTTGTATTACTGCCAATTAACCAAAGCAGCACAGAAAGACCCATTGAGCCTGCCAAAACCCCTGCCATCACCCGCCAGGAACCAATACCTGCCAGAATCAGGAATATAGCGCCTAACAAGCAAGCAAAGGTCGAGGTTTCTCCCATCGATCCTTGAATCTGGCCCATAAAGGCCTGCATCCAGCTAATCCCTAAGCCACCGTCAGCAACAGGGTTTGTTATGGATTTCATACCAACTTCAGGATTTGCAACCGCTAACTGACCGAGTGAAGTAGCACCACTGAAGCCATCCACGGCAGTCCAGACAGTATCACCCACAATCTGAGCGGGATAAGCAAAATAAAGAAATGCACGAGCGGTTAAAGCTGGGTTCAAAAAGTTTTTCCCTGTTCCCCCAAATATTTCTTTACCAACCACAACGCCAAACGAGATTCCTATGGCGACTTGCCAAAGTGGAATCGTGGGTGGTAGAGATAAGGGAAACAGCATCCCAGTCACCAGGAAGCCTTCATTGATTTCATGACGTCGGATAATACAAAACAGACCTTCCCACATCCCACCAACGGCCATGCACACGATGTAGACTGGGAAGAAGTAAAGGGCGCCGTGTAACAGATTAGAAAGCAAACTATTCGCATCCGGGATGACTCCCAGAGAAGCCATTACAGTTCCGCGCCAACCAGGAACAGATTCTATACCCATGGTACTCATCGCAGCGTTGGCTTGATAACCGGTATTATAAAGAGCCATGAACACGCAGGGAAGCAAAGCCACGATCACCATGCTCATCATGCGTTTCAGGTCAATCGAGTCACGCACATGAGAAGCTTCATTTGTCACTTCACCCGGGGTATAGAGGAATGTGTCATTCGCCTCATAAAGTGGGTAAAGCTTCTCGAACTTCCCTCCTTTATCAAAAAGAGGGTGCACCTTATCAAGAAGATTTCGTAACGGCTTCATTTCGTAGTTTATCTTTCTTGTGTGATGCCCTTCCGATACAGAGCAAGTCAAACTTCAGCTGACTTTGACTTAAATCGGTTATCATCTAAAAACAAATATGTTTGAAGATGATAATCAGGGCTAACAACTTTTATCTATCAGGCTAATGACAGCACAGTTGAACGCATCTTAAATTTAAAATCTCCCCATATCACAAAGGGAGAACATCTATTAAAATCAACCTTCAATTTCTATCTTTGTCAGGTTCTTACGTAATAATGCTCCGTAATTATATTTCCCGGGACACACAAAGGTGCATAAAGACAAGTCTTCTTCATCAAGCTCCAGGCATCCCAGTTCTTTTGCCTGTTCTGTATCCTCCGTAATCAAGGCACGCAACAGGAACGTGGGCAAAATGTCCAATGGCATGACTTTTTCATAAGTCCCAATCGGAATCATGGCCCGCTTGCTTCCTTCTGTCGAAGTGGTAAAAGAGAATTTTTTACCCTGTCCCAGCCATGAAGAAATAAAAACGGGAACAACAGAGAACTTATTGAATCCAGGCCCCATCCATCCCAGAAAGTCTCTATGATTGCCCTCTTTAAGTCCTGTTACCTGTAAAGCATAACGGCCCAAATATGCAAAAGGACCTTCGCCAGTCCGGCCGGAAAGTGCTGAACCCGAAACCAACCGATTTTCACCATCTTCGAGATTTCCATCCGTCAGATCAGTGAGACTGGCCCCCAGAATCGTTTTCACTAATTTTGGATTTTTCACTGTAGGACCTGCTATGGAAATAACACGCTCTACAGAAAGCTTGCCTGTGGTAAACAACTTACCGATGGCAATGACATCTTGATAATTGATATTCCAAATCGTTTTCTTCTCACTGACCGGATCAAGAAAATGAACGTGTGTCCCAACAAGCCCGGCGGGATGTGGCCCACCAAATTCTTCTACGGTGACAAAATCAAGATCGCAGCCAGGTAAATTTGTTCCCGGCGCCTTGCAAAGAAACAGTTTTCCGTCGGTGAGAGTTTTCAATAACTGGAGCCCTTGTGCGAAAGCCCGAGGTTCTTCGCTAAGAATCACTTCTGGAGGTGGTGCTAAGGGGTTTGTATCGATCGCAGTTACAAAAATAGAATGTGGTGTGGCTCCTGGAACTGGCACACGACTATACGGACGCGTCCGCAAACTTGACCACAAACCAGAGTTCAACAAGTTCTCTTGAACTTGCTCACGCGTCAGATTCGCTAGCTCTTCATCTCCATAAGAGGCAAATGTTTCTTCATCTTCTCCCCCTACTTCAATCACCATACTCTGAAAGGCGCGTTTGGCCCCTCGATTGATTTCCGTTACTTTCCCAGCAACTGGAGAAGTATATATCACACCTTCCGTCTTTTTATCGCTGAAAAGCATCTGACCTTTTTTGACCGTATCACCAATTTCAACAGCCAATGTGGGCTTCATGCCAATATAATCAGGACCAATCAGAGCAATCGATCGAATTTCTGGCCCCTGTTCGATCAGAGCGGAAGGCTCACCCGAAATAGGCAGATCCAACCCTTTTTTAATTGTAATCATTGAATTATGAACCTGAAAATAACGAGTTTTTCAGAAAAACTCGTTTGAAGAGGTTTATTAAGCCATCTGGATGCTGCCCGCAGTACACACATCCTTGTTATTTCATTTTAGGCATGGAAGCACAAATACCCAAGATTTCGCGGATATTTTACACAGATTCCCCTTTTTTTGTAGTCAAAGCGAGGCACAAATTGAATCATTTTCCATTCTGTTTCAAAAAAAAGGCTTCGCACCACCAATGACTTAATCATTCAAAAATTAATGATCTTGTATTCCCAGTATAGTAGCATAACCTTATCGATTTCCCCAAGAAGGAATTACCTCTTTAACGTTGCCATGATTCCCCCTCTGCTCCCATGCGATCATTCAAATACTAGTACCAATGAAAAAAAGCCACCTGAAGAGGAAATGCCTTTCAGGTGGCTCAATGACTTGGGATCCAGAACTCATTTCTTCTCTGAGAGATCCAGCAGCTTCACATTTTTATACCAAACTTTATGACCGTGATCCTGAAATCCAAGATATCCCTTTCTAGGAAAGTCTTTCACAGCAGCCTTAAACTTATGCTTTGAACCGTCCAGCCTTTTTCCTGGTTGAGTCCACTCGTCCGCATCCAGACTGGCAACAACTTTTCCATTCACAGCGACACTAATATGTGGCCCCTGGCAGGTAATCTCAATATTGGTCCATTCACCGGGTGCGCTTGCCCGGTTCTCTGCTGGAGCAACAAGGTCATAAATCGCTCCAAAATCATGCATACCAGTCCCTTTCCCACTCAGAATCTGAGCCTCAAACCCAGTCTGAACCGGGTCTTTCAAATTACCAATGCGAAAGAAAATTCCTGAGTTGCATTCTTTCGGCATTTTTACATCACATTTGAATTTAAAATCACTAAACGGCTTGTCGTAAACGATTAGATAACCACCTGATTTATAAGGAACCAGAGCCCCATCTTCGATGGGAGCCGCAATCGGCTTGCCGTTATTACATTTCCATCCTGCATAGTTTTTCCCGTTAAACAGCAACTTCCAACCAGCGGCTTTCTCAGTAGCAGAAAGTTTATTATCAGTGGCAGAAACACTATCACCTGCCAAATCCAGTTTCGCGAGTTTCTTATTTGCTGCTCTTTCTGCTTTTTCGAGAACACTCGCAAGCGTGACCTCAGCTCCTCCCTGACGCTTACTTTCGTCGGCGGCTTCCATGAAGCTATAGATTTCCAGTGTTTCCTCTTCACTCACAGGTGGTTTACCCGAACGGAAAAATTTGACAATTTCGACCAGCAGAGGCTTGTAGCCATCGTAGCCACCGACTGCCACTTCCCCGTTCTCGCCAACAGCAGTTCCGCCATACCCTTTGGGAGTTCCCTTGCGTACACCAGAGAATTGTCCCACCCTTCCCCCAGCCCATCGTCCGACGACTTCATCACGATCAGCATTGCTGACTGTCCTTTTAACTGATTGGCAGCCTGGCCCCATCACAGTAAACAGAGTTTCTACACCATGAATTCCATACCAGAAGAGACTGGGATGTGTTTTCTCTAAAGAACAAGGGCTATGCGTACTGCATTTAGTAATCTTTCCCTCTTCACCATTTCTCAGACGCTGTGCCCCTTTCGAAAAACGAAGAGAAGACGAGGAAAACATGGGAGTGTTATATTTGCGCGAAAGCTCAAACAGTGCAACGGCATCAGTAAGTGAACCGGCAATGGGCTTATCAATAAAAACTGGTTTACCCGCTTGAAATACAGGAATCGCTTGCTCTAAATGGGGACGCCCGTCGTTAGTTTCCAGAAAAACTACGTCTACTTTCTTAAGTAGGTCGTCAATGGAATCAACAATCTCGACCCCCATTTTTTTGACGTCTTCCGTATATTTTGGAACACGAGATACGCTGGACTCAATATCGGGGCTTCCCTTCGGGTAGGCAGCGACTATCCGCACACCGGCCAGTTCTCCCTCGGGAGTTCCAGTATTAAGCATTTTCGTGAAAGCGATTGCATGGGAAGTATCGAGCCCAATAATGCCTGCCTTTAATTCTTTTTTAGCCTCTGCAGCCATCAAAGAACTGTTAAACGCCACTGACAGTACCAATAACGAAAGAGTTGTCAGGCTGAATAGCCGTTTCAAAAGTCCCGAGTTCATAATGATCCTCAATCAAGTGTGACAGGTAAGCAAGCAGGAAACTGGCAGGAAAAGCAATACCCTTTAAACAATAGTAGAATCGCTTTGGTTTCCTTATGAATGTTTATAAATTCGATTATTGCAAACTCCGATTACGAAATGCAATCAAACAAAGGCTTTGAGTCTGAAATTTCGAGTAACCGAGAGTAAAAAAATTTGAACCATCGCTAAAAGTCTTACTAAAAAACGACTTGAGACGTTTAATTCAATAAAAGATTAAAAGAAATCACATCAAAAAATATGTAATAGGGAGTTCTTGTTTCAATTGAAGCTACTTGTTCAACATCAATCTGAGTAATCCTTCCCATTCAGACTATCAACTACTGAGTGCTGCCAATCAAGCAGACCTGCTTTCATCTTCCGAAATCGCTTGGGGTCAACTTTGGAAAGATCTTTTTTCTCAGAATGGTCTTGAGCAAGATTATAAAGCGTATATTGAGACTGATTCTTTTTAGAAATCATTTTTAATAATTTATAATCACCATCAATCCAAGCTGCTGCTCCCGGTAAGTCGTCCTTTGAGTACTTTGTTTTTAGACTGGCAGCCTCCGCATCGGGAACTGGGCCTTCAGGATTCGGCTTTTCTGGCGTCTGTTGTTGTTTTAGATTAAGCAATATTTCTGTACTACGTTTGGGATGCCCTTTAGCAGGATAGGTCCAGAATCCCATTGGCTTGGAACGTGAAGTCATTTGTCCTTCTATCAGCGGCAAAAGGCTGACACCATCCAAATGAGGTTGATGTGAAACTTTCGCTCCGGTAACAGCCAGAACAGTTGGATAAATATCGATAGTCCCACAGGGTACATTGGTAACTTCCGGTTTTTGAATTTGGGCAGGCCACTCGATGATTGAAGGCACACGAATGCCGCCCTCCCAGAGATTCCCTTTCCACCCGGCAAGTCCTCCCGTAGCCTGTGAACGAGAGTCTTCTTTTTTAAATCGAGGAGGACGAGGTCCATTGTCACTGGTAAACCAGAGAAGTGTGTTTTCTGCTAACCCTAAATCTCTTAACTGTCGACGTAAATGCCCCATGGCTCGATCGACGCCGGTAATCTCGCCAAAATAGTTTTGAAAATCTGCTGACTGGTTCTGATAAAGATCTTTTAATTCGGAAGTCGCTTCATGAGGTGTATGAGGATTTCCAAACCAGATTACAGCAAGGAATGGCTTCTCCTTCATCTTTGATTGTTTGATAAACTCAAGTGCGGCATCAACGGTTACACGTGAACTCTCCCCTTTCAACTGAATCACAGTTCCATTGTGACTCATATAAGGGTCGTTTTCATAAAAATTTGGACTTGAAACCCACTCATCAAAACCACTGTTTCCAGGGGACACGGGACTATTTGCCTGCACTGATCCCAGATGCCACTTGCCAAAGTGCCCTGTCGTATATCCCGCCGACTTGACGGCTTCCGCAACTGTCACTTCCTGTGGCCTGAGTGTGTGCCCCCAACTGAAACAAGCAAATCGATTGGGATGTCTTCCTGTGAGAAAGCTCCCTCGTGTTGGCGAACAGACAGGAGCCGCGGCATAAAACCGATCAAAGCGAAGCCCACTGGCAGCCATATCATCAAGATGGGGAGTTTTGAGGATCGAATGACCATTGAAACTAGTTTCGCCCCAACCTTGATCGTCGGTCATACAAAGAATGATATTCGGACGGCTGGCTGGCTTTTGAACCGCACCTACAGAATGTGTGGCACTGCTTATGCAAAAACAACAAAACAAAATGACGATAAAAACTCTACCATGAAAATTCATATCATGCCTCTGATTTGAAAGACATCAGTGAGAAATAACCATATAGGAGATCTGCTCTATCCTGTTCCAATTTGAAGGAGGCGCCAAGGAATTTCACCCTCCCATATCGATTTTCCAGAAAGTTCTTTCATATTATTTAATAGATTGCTGAAAGTTCATACGAAGTTTATGTTTTACTCCAGGCCAGTTTTGATTAAAAACAGCTTAACCTCAGTACAAAATGCTCTAAAGCAGTTTCTGTTTTGTTTGCTACTTGATTGCATCGATCTCACCTGCTCGGCTATACTTCTGCATAACAGCTTGACCTTCCTCTGGGCTGACGTCGATTGACTGCTTTTGAGCTACCAAAAGCATAACGGCTTCACACAAAAATAGAGGAATCACTCTATCCGAATGTCAATCACGCTACACATGATTTTCAATTTCAAAAAATCAGTACAGCAAATTACATCAGAGGAACGAATTGCGAAATGAAACCGACAAAACACAATGGACCATATTTTGTCGGTGTTGATATTGGTGGCACAAACATCAAGGTTGGCATTGTAGATGACTCAGGACAAACTCTCTCGTTTTGCAAAACTAAAACCGAAGTAGTCAAAGGAGTTGATACTGGCATACAAAATCTTTATCACGCGATCCAAGACGTTTTGTCAGACTGTAAATTTACGATGGACGACGTCAAAGCAATTGGCATTGCTACACCAGGCACGATGGATATACCTGGTGGAAAACTGGTAAATCCTCCTAATCTACCAACCTGGAAAGATTTTCCGATTCGGCAGGTCATCTGCGATCATTACTCAGGGAAAAAAACGATACTTCAAAACGATGCCAATGCAGCTGCTTACGGAGAATATTGGGTAGGCGGTGCACAGAAAGCACAGAGCCTGGTTTTCTGGACGTTGGGTACAGGAATCGGCTGTGGTATCATTATCGATGAAATGATCATTGAAGGTCGACATTCACATGGAGGTGAATGCGGCCATATGATTATTCAAATGACAAATGGACGCTTGTGTGATTCGGGCCAATATGGAACACTCGAGGCATATGCAGGAGCTAAGTCTCTGGTACGTCGTTGTCAGGAGCAACTCGATTCAGGATGTGCTTCCAGCTTGAACGAACGATTGCAAGAAGGAATCAAACTGACACCACTATTAATTGCGCAGGAAGCAGAACAAAATGATGAGCTATCCAACGAACTGATTATGGATTCCGCCATGTATCTGGGAGTGGGGACAACCACACTAATGCATACCATTGACCCGGACATGGTTCTATTTGGAGGTGCTGCCACATTTGGAGGTAAGGATTCCGTATTGGGACAACGCTTTATGGACCGGATCCGTGAAGAAGTAAAAATAAGAGCGTTTAGAGTTCCATATGAAAATACCATCATTGACTTTGCAACTCTCGGATCTGACGCTGGTTATATCGGCGCAGCCGGTTGTGCTCGACGAGCCAGCCTGAAAACTGATTCACAATAAACGTCAATATTCCCAGGCGATATTGCCCGGACTTTTTTAAATAAGAATAATGAGATCCACTCAATGGCTACCGAGACACGTTTGATTCGTAACTTTTCGATCGTAGCACACATCGATCACGGAAAGAGTACACTCGCTGATCAATTACTTCTGAAGACTGGTGCAATCACTGCCAGAGAATTCAAAGCCCAAATTCTGGACGATTTACAAATTGAACAAGAGCGTGGTATTACTGTCAAAGCCCGTACGGTCGCCATTTATCATGAGTACAAGGGAGAAACCTACGAATTAAATCTCATTGATACTCCCGGACATGTGGATTTTCATTATGAGGTTTCCCGTAGTCTGGCAGCCTGTGAAGGCGCTCTGTTATTAGTCGATGCCTTTCAAGGGGTGCAGGCACAAACCGTCGCGAATGCTTATGCAGCCATTAATTCAGATTTGGCAATCATCCCCGTTGTTAACAAAATTGATTTACCAGTAACGCGCATTGATGAAGTTCTCGAAGAAGTCGAAACGGTTATCGGTCTGGATCCGACCGAAGCCTTGATGGTCAGTGCGAAAAATGGAATCGGTATTGAAGAAGTACTAGACGCGATTGTTGAACGTATTGAACCTCCCAAAGGTAAAGCCGACGCCCCCCTGCGGGCACTTGTCTTCGATAGTAAATACGACCACTATCGCGGTGTTGTTACCTACGTTCGTATCATAGAGGGCACAATTGAAAAAGGACAAACCGTTGTCTTAATGCGTGGTGGTGCAAAGCTCGACATTATAGAAATTGGTCAATTTACACCTCAGATGACGGCCGCGAAATCACTTGGCCCCGGGCAAGTAGGTTACCTGGTCAGTGGTGCCAAAGAACTGAGCCACGTACATGTGGGCGACACAATTGCTAATCCGAAAGACCTGCCACCAGAACCGTTACCGGGATACCAAAAACCACAGCAAATGGTTTTCTGTGGTATGTATCCAATTGAAGCTACAGACTTCGAAAAGTTGCGTGAAGAGTTACAAAAGCTCAGTTTAAATGACGCCAGCTTCAGTTTTGTTCCTGAAACGAGTGATGCCCTGGGTTTTGGCTTCCGCTGTGGTTTTCTGGGGATGCTGCATATGGAAATTATTCAGCAAAGACTGGAACAGGAATTTAATATTGATCTGTTGCAAACTGCGCCAAACGTAACCTATGAAATCTTAGAACGAAATGGTGACATTTTACATATCGATAACCCACAAACAGTTCCCGATGCCAGTAGGATTGAGGAATTCCGTGAGCCAATCGCTCTGGTGACATTCATCTTGCCAGCAGAAAGTATCGGCACCATTATGCAGTTATGCGCAGACCGCCGAGGAATTTATAAAAATACGGAGTACCTGGGTACTAATCGTGCACAACTGGTTTATGAATTACCTTTGGCGGAAATTGTGTATGACATGTATGACCGACTCAAAAGCGCCACGCGCGGTTATGGAACAATGGATTATGAAATCATTGGATTCCGCCCAGCAGATCTGGTGAAAATGGATATCCTCGTAAAATCGGAAAAGGTCGATGCTCTTTCCACAATTGTCCACCGCACACAATCGGAACGCAGAGGTCGTGCTTTAGTAAAACGTCTGAAAGAAGAAATCTCGAAACATCAATTTGAAATCCCGGTTCAGGCAGCCATCGGTGGAAAGATTATTGCGCGAGAAACCATTAAAGCATTGCGTAAAAATGTCACTGCGAAATGCTATGGTGGCGATATTACCAGAAAACGAAAACTGTGGGAGAAGCAGAAAGAAGGTAAAAAACGTCTTAAACAATTTGGTCAAGTCGAGATTCCACAGAAAGCATTCCTGGCAGTCCTCGATGCGACTAAGGATGAGTAACTAAGACCTAATGTTGCTCAAAAGTATGTGGGAACAAAAAGCAAGCAACACTATTGTCGTGTGTTATTCAACCTGCTCGAGTAATTCTTCCAATTCTTTTGTGCAAGCTTTCATTGAAATGACAGCCTGTTGAAAATTAGTATGCAATGAAGCGTTAGGAGCGTCCACTGCAAATTGATCAGTCGCCTGACGCAGCTTCCTCATTTTTTTTCGCAGCATTTTAAGATAGGCGTCAAGATCATCTACACGCGTTTCCAAAGCCCTTGATGTATCGAACACAGCACGAGTGATATTCATCAGCTCCGGAAAATCATCGATCTCGTCACTATGTTTGACGAAAGTACGTACCATCCAGGCATGAGCCAATAAAATCTGACAACGATCAACAACTTCTTGCTTGCTATAGGACATTAACGTAGAGGTATCTTTAATTCGAGCATCAACTATTCTGTGACATACACTTGCGAGTTACTGGGGCTCCGAAACAATCAATATATTATTGTAGTCGGGTACACCGACATTCCAAGTCGAATGAAGCTGATCGGTCTATCAGCATAAAATACAATCGCACATCCAATTTAACCATAGCGGCTTCAAAGCGATGATACGAAATCCAAACAGGCCTGGAGACGCTACAATAAACCTGGATACAGACTAAATCGCATGAGTGAAATCGTCGCCACGATAATATTCGTAAAACAGTCGACCAATTTCATCACTCAAACGAGAGAGATATTCTTTCTTGAACTTGGAAAAGGTAACTTCCGAAGTTGCTCTGGGAGCACGGAGCGGATAAGTAGAAGTAATTTCCTTGCTGTAAAGTTTTTCACCTTCCCCGTCCTCGTCCATTTCATAAACGGTCACCATTCCTTCCGCGTGACCACGATACAGATCAGAGCTGTTTTCCTCATACAAACTGTATTCATGTAATTCGACATGAATCACATAAGTCACATCAAAAGCTTCGCCGATTTCTTCGGGCTTATCCCAATCAGGATTTTCATCCAACCAAGCCCGAATACGATCTGGATTGACCACTTTCACTCCATGACTATGTAAGCGAAATGTGGTGTATTTGGCCAAGTCATTGTGAAGACCATCGAAGTTATACTGCAGTTCCAAAGGGGCATAACAAACAATGGCAACGGTCACATCCTTATCCGTCATTGATTTTTGTGTCTGAGCATCGAAGTCTGGCTCAATAGAGGGCGGGCCACCAATCAAGTACCCCAACAGGATGAAATAATTACAACCAGACATGGTCGTACATAACACCAATACCATCACAAGTTTGGTGATCGTATTAAAAAACTGTTTATGAAATCGTTGTCCGAACGAAAAAAATGTCATCGTGTGATCCTTCACAACTCCGAAATAAGTTTTGGACGCAATCTTTGGATGATTACAGGAAAAACTAGATATCAGCTCCTGTCCGATAGTTATAGAAGAAACGACCAATCTGATCTGCAATGCGATCCAAGTATTTTTTCCTGAATACTTTTGGTGATTCTGACTCAATAGACACAGGTAAGTGACTGGGATACTCGGAAGTATATTCACTGGCAAACACTTCCAAGGCTCGTTTGATTCCGTCTATCTCGCGGACTTCATATGCTGAAACAGTCCCAAATGCTTTTCCTCGTAGTAAGTTGGGGCTGTTTGGCTCTCGGTAATCAAATTCATCTATGTCGACATGAATAATATAGTCGGCATCAAAATTTTCTGCTAATTCATCAACGTTGTTCCAAACGCCGCCATTGTCATCCAGCCAGGTAGCAACCTTACCAGTATCCATCACATTCACATCATTGCGACGTAAACGATAAGTAATCTGTTCCAGCAAATCGTAATTTAAAGAGGGATAATCCGAACGAATGGATTCCGGTGTCGAACAGATGACGAGAACTTTTTTATCTTCTTCAGACAGATCAACCTTGGTGGTTCTACTGAACTCACAAGTTTGGAGCGGATCGCCAAAAAACATTTTGCCCGCCATGACGTATAAAGAGCACCCACTGGCCCCCAAGCAAACCAGTGCTAGCAAGAAGACTGACAAACAGTACTGGTTCAATGAACCTGTTTTTTTTATCTGTATTGAATTCCGCATATTTTCTGCCGTCCTTGGCATAAACCGAAATAGCTACTCAAGAAATGATTTTGGATTAAACGCGAGAGGAACTTAATTGTCACCGGGAATCCGGAAAATATATTATTTTAAAAGGCCAGCCGAAAAAACCACTCCATCAGGGTGATAGTGACTAAACCACACATCAACCAGAGTAAGCAACTTTCAGGGTTTGAGACCAACCAGAGTCGCTTATGATAAACACTGATCCAGGACCAGGGGATCATCACAAGACAAACGACTGCCAGAACCAAACCAGAAGTATTGGCCTGAGCAGACTGACGGATCTGACCTCGAACAAAATGTGAAAAGGAAGTTGTCATCCCACAACTGGGACAGGGAATGGATAATCGATTTCGTATGACACAAGGTGCAAAACCAAGTTTTTGATGGGTACCGAACCCACGTGAGTCCGGCTTTATTTGAACTGCAAGGCTAAATCCGGCAATCAAAAACAGACTCCAACCAATTAACAGCATCTGAAGTCTCCATCCAATTCGTTTTCCCGAATCAGATGCAAGAACAGCCGATAATCGTTCATTGCCTGTATTGTTTGTTGCAGGTTTTAGGTCGAAATTCATTATGAGATTGAGAGAGGCCGATGTTTAACAGTTCTCTTATTTTACTGCAAGACCATTTCAAAAAAATGTCATCCCTGAATCAAGACAAATACACAGCCTCACTGCTGAATCCCTACCTTTATTATTGGGGACCTGTCCAAACTCCTTCGTAAACTTCTACCGCAGGTCCCGTCATAAACACTTCATCTGATTCAGACCACTCTAATCGTAAGTCACCACCAGGTAAATGGATAAGCACATTGCGTTCGGTACGTCCTGTTAAGACTCCTGCAACAGCTGAGGCACACGCACCAGTCCCACAAGCCTGGGTTTCTCCTGAACCCCGTTCCCAAACGCGCATTATCATCTCGTTCTGTGAAATAATTTCGATGAATTCAGCATTGATTCGCTTGGGAAACATCGGATGGACTTCCACCTGAGGACCTATTTCATGCACCCAATAATCGGTAATCTCATCCACGAAAGACACACAATGCGGGTTCCCCATTGAAACACAAGTAACCTGAATTGTCTGATCCCCCACCTGCAAATCCGCATTCACGGGAGGATCTCCGGTGAGCAGTGTCGGAATTTCAGAGCTGTTTAAAATCGGTCTCCCCATATTCACGCGAACCTGGCTGACTCTTTGATCAATGATGTCGAGATCGAGGCTCAGAATGCCTGCACCCGTCTCAATCTTTAGTGTCTGAGACTGTACAATGCCATGATCATAAACGTACTTCGCAACACAACGAATTCCATTACCACACATTTCTGATTCACTACCATCGGCATTGAACATTCGCATCTGCGCATCTGCTTTTTCAGAAGGACAAATCAAAATTAAACCATCGGAGCCGATCCCCTTATGTCGATCACTGACCTGTTTTGCCAAATTCGGAATGTCTTGAGGAAGGATTTCTTTAAAACAGTTAACATAGACGTAGTCGTTTCCTGCTCCCTGCATCTTGGTGAATTTCATTGTAGATTTCTATTTTTGAACAAAAAAACTTGTGATTGATGAAACGAAGAAATGTTTATTCGTTTGACTTCAAACCAACAAAAATGCTTCGTCGTAATGCATTATCGCGACTTGAAAACTCTTCTTGGCTTCCGGGCAAAACATTTTCCAGCGTCGTCGCCATCATATGGAATTTCGCATCGACATCATCAGCATAATGTACCAACAAAGCTTCTGGAGTGTGAGGAGCAATCGGAGATCCCCATTCGGGTAAATTCTGATGTGCTACTATGAGATGCTCTAGACGTAATAACATTTCGGGATTGAGTCCTTCTATTTTTACAGCATGTTCGCGAACCAAATCGCGTCCTAATAAAATATGACCAACCAGGCGTCCAGCCGGTGTATACTGAGAACCATGCGGCTTATATTCCAACTCCCTCAATTTCCCAATGTCATGCAAAATAGCACCTGCAACAACTAATGATTTATTCAAAGGTGGCTGCATCTTCTGATAGTATGCCAGATACTTATCTGCCAAATAGCAAGCGGTTTTCGTTACTGACAAAACATGTTCAAGAAAGCCTCCTGTAAATGCATGATGGTTTTTGCTTGCTGCCGCGATTGTCTTGATTTGTTCTTCGTAAGCCGAAAGAATATCCAACACTAAATTTCTCAAAGGCACATCACTGATTTCTGTATTTGTGATTTCAGTCAGTTCCTGGAACATTTCCTCACTCGAAAAGCGAGATCTTTTAAAATAGAAACCAGGATCAAAACCATCCGCCTCATCGTCCGCATTAGCCAAACGAATTCGATCAATGTCTAATTGAGGACCATACTTACTCTCATCATACCGAGCACGAACTTTGTAAAATTCTCCTTCTGTCCAATTCGACTCACAATCTTCAAACCAGGTGGTGTCACTCCAAATCATTGCTGTTGCTGTAATACTGTTATCTCGGAAATGAGCGCGAAAGTACGGTTTACCATCTCTGGTTATAGATCGCTCTTTGGAAACCAGTAGAACAAAGCTGTCTGCAAACTGTCCTGGCTTCATTTCGCTCAGCAACATTACTTGGTGCGGTGAATTCATGCATCCTGTCTCAGCAACTTATAAACAATAAAAGTAGGAGGAGCTTCCATTCTAAAGCCGTGATGTAATTAGTGCAAAAGGCACTAGCATTAGAAGCAACCTCATAACAGACATTTAAGTCCAATTATGGGGCCTCATCTGCTGCACAGATTCCGAATAAGTTCAGGTATATTCATTATGGAAATATTGACATAAAATGATATTAGTATGATACTTACAAAAAACACTTAG
The DNA here is from genome assembly GCF_007748175.1 of Gimesia aquarii. Lineage (NCBI taxonomy): Bacteria > Pseudomonadati > Planctomycetota > Planctomycetia > Planctomycetales > Planctomycetaceae > Gimesia > Gimesia aquarii. The sequence continues at coordinate 620,770 of NZ_CP037422.1, read as the reverse complement.
ATAAAATATCTTAGATAATAAAAGCATCTCGGAAAATATAAAACTTCTGCTATAATAGAGAGAGGTTGAAATAGAGTGAGAGGCTCGCTTTTTCCCAAATCAAAGTTTGAATTGGGGCCACTTTCTATTAATTAATAAGTATCACCAAAAAGTTAATCTACCAAACAATTTTTAAACTGGAGACTTTTTTCCATGGCTGTCACAATTACTGAAAATGCTTCCAAAGAATTGAAGCGATTTATGGAAGACCAGAAGATGGGCGATGGTTCTTTATTGAGAATCGGAATCGTTTCTGGTGGTTGCAGTGGATTCCAATATGATTTCCGCTTTGTCGATGAAATCGATGAAGAAAATGATACGGTGTCTGAACAACACGGTGTCAAAGTGGTTGTAGACAAAAAAAGCGGTCTTTACTTAGATGGTACAACCGTAGATTTCTACGAAAGCCTGGAAAAACGCGGATTTACCTTTGAAAATCCGAATGCAGTCAAATCTTGCGGGTGTGGAAGCAGCTTCTCTGCGTAATTGAGAGATGTTTTTCTCCCCATTTTATAACAGTACCTGAAATCTTCATAAATTTTGCCGAGGAGCAGAGAATGCTCCTCGGTTTTCTTTGTTTTTAGGTTGTTCTTGTTTACAGTTTAGATTTGATTATTCCACATCTATAGATCAGGCCTCATAGTAGTCTCATTTGCGGATTGCATAGTAGTCCTGTAAATTCTTCTAAAAGCCTTACCCATTAAAAAATCTATTTGATTAGAATCCTTATTCACAATGGCTTGCTATGCCAAAACCAAACGTTCATACAACTAAGGAATAAAAACAATGAAGCTGGAAGGGCGAAATGCGCTCGTAACAGGTGCCTCGCGTGGAATCGGTCGTGGCTGTGCGATTGAAATGGCCAAAGCAGGAGCAAACGTCGCAATCAATTACCGATCTCATCCTGAAGAAGCAGAGACCGCAGCAGAAGAAGCACGATCATTTGGCGTCAAAGCAATCACAATTCAGGCCGATGTCTCAGACCAACAATCTGTAGATGCTGCCGTTTCAACAGTCGCGGAAGAGTTTGGGAGCCTCGATTTATTTGTTTCTAATTCTGCTTATAGTGATCGAGAGCTGATTCTCGAAGCGGATATGGAAGGCTTCAAAAAAACCATAGATGTGACAATGTGGGGCGCGTTCTTTGGTGTCCGTGCTGCGGCACAACAAATGACGAAGCAAGGAGAGGGAGGATCTATCGTTGTGATTAGTTCTCCGCATGCAGTAATTGCAATTCCCACTTCAGCTGCCTACAACATGGCCAAAGCGGCAATTGATCACATGGCGAGAACCGCTGCCATTGAATTTGCCCCGTACAGAATCCGCGTAAACACTGTTCACCCAGGTTGGATTGATACTCCGGGAGAAAGAAAATTCTTCACTGATGAACAACTTGAAGCAGGAGCAGAAAATATCCCCTGGAAACGACTGGGGAGCCCCAATGAAGTTGGAAAGCTTGTTACATTTCTCTCCAGTGGTGATGCTGATTATATGACAGGAGGTACAACTACTATCGATGGCGGGATCAGTCTGCCCTGGTGGTCAAATCGAGCCGAAGGGGGACAATAGCCTCAGAGCAAACGGGTACATCCAATCCTTCTTTTTTAGACAAGCCAAGACCCCTAACCCCTTAATTAATAAAGACTTCAGGTTGGACTGGTCCTTTGATTCTGTATGAGCTACACTACGTCTCATCCTGAGCTACATAAGAGAACCCAAACTAAAAAAGAGTAATTTTTCAGTTAATTGGCTACAAAGCCTAATATCCAGCGCTGAAAAACGAAAATCATTTACTAAGAACATTTTATAATAACAGTGCTAGAGGGTCCTAAAATGACGGAAAGCCACAACAAAATTGAATTGAAAAATCCTGTTGTCGCTGCAATTTTAGCATTCCTTATTCCTGGTGCAGGTCACTTTTACCAAGGAAGGACATTTAAAGCAGCCATTTACTGTTTCTGTATCTTGAGTACGTTCTTTTGTGGTATGGCATTAGGAGACTGGAAGACCGTTTATTATCAGTCAGAGCCAGGTAAAAGAAACCTGGGGTATTTTGCACAAGTAGGTGTTGGCTTACCTGCACTACCCGCTTTGATACAAACTTCGCGTTATAATAAAGTTGTTTCACCGATTAGACTTGGCCAAAATGACTTTGACGCTAACTATTTTGACTCACACCCCTATCATCAGGAAATGCCCTTAGAAGCTCCTTTTGAGGGAACACTCTTAGACCGTACTGATGATGGCAAAAACATTAGTGGGCAATTAGAGGGTTCCATTAAATTAAAAACAGTTCCTGGTGAGTTTGGCACTGAAATTACCGGTGTTTTTGAAGGGACTTTGGATAATAAGCCGATCTCGGCATTAAACCTGTCTGATCCTGTAGGAATAGGTTTACCATTGGGAGGCAACCAACGACGAGTACTTGAATGTGCTGTCGTTCGAGAAGTCAATGGACGTCGGACAGACACAGGCCACATTGAAGGATCGATTCCCAGGCCCTTTTTAAACTGGTTTGAAATGCCTTTAAGTAATCAAGAACTTGATGATATCAATAAGAAGCTCGGGAAACGTTATGAATTTGCCGTCGTATTCACGTGGATCGCAGGATTGTTAAACCTACTGGTAATCTGGGATGCATTTGAAGGGCCAGCTTATGGAAGAGGTGACGAAGAAGAAGCGGCACCAAAAGACAAAGAAAAGACAAACTCGAAATGCTAGTAAACATTTCCAGACCCAAATCAGTTAATAATCACCTTTCAGAAAAACAAAGATTAATTATGTCTGTTCCATTCGTGCTAGCAAATCAGATCAATGCAGTTGTCTATCTTATTCCACTTTTAGCTGTGATTAGTCTTGTATATAATGCGACTCGGTACGAAATCCCCCAAGTGATCATTCAACGTTCAATTCGTTTTTTCTTCACTGCCATCATTATTATGGGAGCTTTGATGACTTTATTAGCACTACTTTCCTGGAACCTTTAAATTGACGGGCTACCTGCATCTAATTTCATTCAAAATGTTCATGCCAAAGCGTCTCCTGCCAGGCGATTATCATTCTACTTACTAAAAATTTCTCCTCATTTATTCATATTCAATTGCACTTTAAGCATATGTTGCACATACTCAGACGATTGCGGGGTTATGGATTCCCTTTCTGCAATAATTAGGTTGGGATTACTTTATGCAGAATAATGGATTTGCACTTACAGAAATAGTAGATCTGGCTGATCATGATGACCTTTTCGAACTATTGGATAATGAGCGTGTCTATGCCCTTTCACATCAAGGCATAACTGACGGCTTTTCCAGTGTCAAAGCGATCAGTCGCTCGACGGGGATTGAAACTCGTCGACTGTTGCAACCTCAACTTTCTCCAATAGATATCGCTGCTGTCATAGCAGAAAAACTGCAGTCGACTGTCGGATTTGAATGGGCAGACTGTCCGACAATTATGTTGTGTCATTCTCATACAAATCATGATTCTGCCCGGCAATTATGCGACGAACTTTCAAATATCCTGAGAGTACCTTCTAAGAAATTTATCGCATTAAACTACGGATGTGTCGGTTTTGTTGAGCTTCTGAAGCGTGCTGCCGAACTATTAGAAAATCTACCTGAGAGAGTCCACATTCCCCTACTCACTGTGGAAACTCCGGAACATTGGCATGATTCGTCTGACAAAGCATTCTGTGGAATCGTTTCTGCGGGAGCTACCGGGACGACGCTTTGGAAAGGTCCCGGTCACTCTTTGCTACATGTAGAAACATCTATAGAATACATTCCTGCAGAACGCCGTAAACAAGAGGTTCCTTTATTCTGGACTGAGCAAGGAGATATGTTTGATTTCCGAGGGCGTCCTGAGCATAAACTTGTAATGCACATGGATGGTGAGTCTGTTTTCCTGAACGGTGTTGACCTGATGCTGGAAGCGTGTTTGGAATCGTATGAACAAGTTGCAGGGCAAGCAGACCGGATCTTAATTGCACCGCACCAGCCCAGCGGAAAATTACTGAAAGCAATGATTGCAGCCGCACGCCAAGTCCCGATTACTGCTGATTACCTCAACAATCTACCATTTTACGGAAATTCCATTTCTTCTACGATTCCCACTATATTGGCACGTCTTGAAGAAGTGGTTTACGCGAATGATTATGCTCCAGTAAATGATGGCGATGTCATTCTTCTGCCGGCTGCGGGAATCTGCATGAACCGCCTGACAGATTCCATGTGCATCGGAAGAGCCGCCATCAAGTGGCAACCGGGGCGTTACGATAATGAGTCTTAAGCCGCATCTTGCTCTGAGATGCGTGTACCAAAGGCTTCTCGCCCTTCAATAATCGATCCTTTATCGAAGCGTTTGCCAAAATATAGCGCTTGAGCTGATTCATCACTAAGAACAGTTTCCGCATCTCCGCTTACCAGCACTTGACCGGCACTAATGATATAGCTGCGATCGGTAATGGTTAACGTTTCACGTTCGCGATGGTCGGTCAACAAAATTGAAATACCACTATCTCGTAAATCAGCAATAATGTCCTGAATGTCATGAATTGTTACCGGATCTATTCCCGTGAACGGTTCATCCAGTAAAATCAATTCAGGAGAACTTGCTAAACAACGCGCGATCTCTAAACGTCGTCTTTCACCACCTGAAAGTGTAGACGCAATCTGCTTTCTTTTTGTTGTTAGTCCAAATTGATCAAGTAAGTGATCTACAGTCTCGCGTCTTTGCTTGCGATTCAAATCCAGAAATTCGAGTATCGCATAGATATTCTGTTCGATCGAAAGTTTTACAAAAACGCTCTCATCCTGTGGCAAATATCCCATTCCCTGTCGAGCACGTTTATACATCGGCCAAGAAGTCACATCTGTTTCTTCAAGATAAACGCGTCCCTTGGTAGGAGCAACCATCCCGCATGCCATTCGAAAAGTTGTTGTCTTACCAGCACCATTCGGCCCTAAGAGCCCCACAATTTCGCCGCGTTCCACGTAAAAATCGACACCGTCGACAGCCCGTTTCCCAGGATAATCCTTTACCAAACCGACACATTCCAGCAATGCCATTGCAAACGTCCTCCTTGACGACCATTCTTTCGTTGGGGCTTCATAAATATTCTAGTAAAATCGATGATTCTGCTAAATATCGATTTCGTCTGCATTTTTTGATACCAATAGATGGCTATCGAATTCGTTTCATTCTGGAAAAATTAGGGTAAAACGGAAATGATAGCTTAGCATAAGGATCTTTGGGATAGGAACCCGGCGAAGTTTGATGATAGAAAAACCTCTTTAATGGTCCTACATTTGGTGAATAGCCACGACCATCATTCAGAAACGGAATGCCATGCGGCCAATAAATCATGAACGCTTTTCCAACCAGTGCAGAGCGAGGAACCGCGTGTCGCCGCTCGGCCTTGCGCTTATTATCCCAAAGACGACTATCTGCACTGCGCGCCGAGTTATCTCCCAGCACGAAAAACTCATCGTCTGCCATTTTCTCAAATCGTACCTGTTGACGATGATCTTCATATTGTCGACTCCATGCTGCCGGATCCCAAAGTAATTCCCAGAGGTGTGACCGATCGCCAGAATATTCCTGATTCTGATAATACTCAACAGAACGATAATAAATATCGCGTCGTAACAATAAATGAGAAACAACAAAATCAACATTGACCCCCGCAATTCCTACGGGAGCAAGATCACCATCGCGAGGTGCAGGAGAAACCGGTGGTTTATATTCTGTTTTGTTTTCCAAACTTACTTCCGAACCGTCAATCCACAAACAGAGCCTCTGATCAACATTAGCAAACATCACCGAATGTGATCCCTTCCCTTTCAAAACCGTCTCCGCAGTTGTCAGCTCAACTTCAACGGGCTTTGGGTTAGGAAAATCTTCTACATAATATAACTTTGCCTGACCTGTCTTGATATCAAAGCGCACCCGATAATGGCGATCTCCCCGCATGAGTTCAACAAAGAATTCGCCTTCGTTCGTCTGAATTTCAACATCAAAACTGACTGTCAAATCACCGACCCAAAAGGCGGCGTCATATTTAAAAATTCCCTTCGATAAGCCACCTGAATAATCATTGTAGGCTGTATAATCATTGATTAAGCGTGGTTGAGGCGGGGAGGACTGCATCGTCTGCTTAAATAGCTCAGGGTTTTCTTCAAGTAGTTCCCACTCAGATTGACGCGGGACAATATGTTGATAGCGTAACCATTGAAGATTTCTGATATCCGCAGCTAAGGAACTACCTTGGAATTGATAAGCGCGTGCTTCAGAATCAATTTCCCAGGCAGACTTTTTCAAATTCTGAAACTTCGTCTCATTGGGCGAAACCTGAGCCATGGGTGACCAGCGCTCAGGCCAATCATAATTTAAGATCTCTCTAGGTGGATAATCATCGTCGTAGACTAACTGTTGAACTGCCAGTTGTTTCTCCAAATTGTCTTTGCGAAGAATCTGAAATGGCTCTTTTTCATTTCTTCTGGCATAGACATCTCCCCGGGAAATCTGAATTTCTTCGCCAGGTAATCCAACCAATCGCTTGATGTAATTTGTCTGTGCTTCTTCCGGGTACTTAAAGACGATCACATCCCAGCGATCAGGGTCTCCAAAATCAAAAGGAAACTTATTGACGATAATCCGGTCCCCTGTAAAGGGATGCGCATTCCGAAGATCAGTATAGTATCGGCAGTTGGGACAATAAGCTCCCGTAACTTTTTTATCTGAATCATAATATCCAGATTTTCCGATCAGTTCATCACTGGCACCCACGGCGTATTTCACACCACACTCGGCACAACTCAATTCTTTATGACGACCATACAACGTTGGTGCCATTGACCCCGTTGGAATCACGAACGCTTCTGCTGAATAAGCACGAAATACAAAAGCAAATACCAAGGCAATAATGATTGACTCTAACGTATCACGAATTTCATTATGTCGGCCGCGGGCCTTTTCACTCTCATCCCTCTTTTTTTCAGTTTGTTCTACTGGAAGTTTTTTCGATTTTACTTTATCAGTTTTTTTTGCCATCTCAGACGACCTATCATTAATTCAATGAAAACTTAAGACTGCGGTTGATTATTTTCAGTTAGCCTCAGTTATTCGCTGTAAGGATCGATTTATGAAAATTTTTATGAAATTCAGGGAATTTATTGCAAAATAACCAGTATTACTGTCACTGAATATAACGAATTCGGGAGAAATCTGGAATGCGCATGTGGCCAACATGATCTCCGATTTTCACCTCTCCTTGACGTGAGGGTAAATGCACCAAAAAAGGCTTTCCCAGTAAGTATTTATAGTCTACTTTTCCATCTGACCAACTCCTGCTGTCTAATGAAACGGGACTATTGTCACCGAGTACAAAATAACTCTGGTGATCCAGTTGATAAGATTCATCGACACCATGTAGCGCCTTACCGCGTGTGTAGTGAATATCTCGGAATAGTTTTAGATTTGAAATGTAAAAATCCCCCCCATTGGCACCAAATCGAACAGGTACACGAATTTCTTTCCGCGGAGTTGCGGTCTCACCATATAAAAGCGGCTTGTAAACCAATTGCCCATCGATGGCTAACAAAACCTGACGGTCCATAACAGACATCTCAAGCAATACGGTTCGAGTCCGAAAATCACCGGAAAGATTGCCAGTACGTATCGCTTTTTTTTGACCATCTACAAATAGCGAAACCCGTCTTTGCTGAAAGTCAAAAACATTTCTAAACTTATGATGTCCCTCAAAAACTTCAATCGCAAACTCGCCCACTCCGGAATTGACTTTCAAATCACATTGAAACATGACATCGTGAACAGGAATTGCTTGTTGATTTTCGACTCCTGTATTGTAACCATAATCATCAAAGAGCGGAGATACATGCGATTTTTCATATAGTAATGCAATCGCATAACGGAATTCCTCATTTGTTGTTTGATCAAGATATTGATGACAAGTCTCTGCCGACATCGTCCCTTTACAGATCAATTTTTTTTGTTCTTCATCATATTTAATGTTCGCTAAAACCGGTTCTGGTTTTTCGACCTCTGCGGGCCACTCCTCAAGTGAAACTGATGTCACATAGTGTCCGCCTTGTCGTATCCAATGTTGGTAATTCACCCAGGCCCATTCGTTTCTGCTAGATACATTCGGTGAACTTTCATGATTTTCGTCAAAAATAAAACCATCTTCTTTAGCGATCCAAGCTCTTTTACTCCTCAAGTGATCCCCATTTGGTGACTCACACTCGTCAGGCAGTAAACGCGGTTGAAAGAAATCATCCTTAGTCGGTCGATAGTGATGATCATAAACTAGTAACCGAACAGCACGTTGAATTTTTAGATTTTTACGCTCAATTTTGCCATTGATATATAAATCACCATTTCTAACTTGAACTGACTCTCCCGGCAGACCAACCACTCTTTTTACATATGCTTGTGTTGGTTTCATTGGATTTTGAAATACAGCAACACTCCAGCGTTCTGGTGGCTTTAGATAATAAGCATGTTTGAAGACAAGTAGCTGGTCACCTTCGTTTCTTGGAACATTCGATAAATCTATCGAATGCGTACCACAGTTAGGACATGTCGCATATTGACCAGCCTGCTGAAATGATTCACCATCCGAATGTCCTTTTGCCTGAAAGCGGTTCCCTGAAACGGAATCATCATATGCGACACCATAAGTAAATGAAAAATCGCACCGAGGACAAATCACCTGTTTATGATAACCCAACAAGGAGGGTGCCATAGATCCCGTAGAAATCATATATCCTTCGGCTTGAAATGTCCTGAAGAGAATCACTGCAATCGCCAGCGAGACGACGGACTCTAACACCATACGAAACAGGTTGGAACGGCCTTCCACCTCTTCAGTTTGAGATTCGATTTGACTTGAAGGGTGGTGCATCGTGACATACAAAAAAAGAAACCAGAGTCTTCTGAAATAGTATTTCAGAAAGCAAAATCTTTAGAATCTAATGATACTAAAAGCCACAAGCCTGAGGAAATAGAGAAACACTCTCTGATGATATGATGATCGCGAATATTTAATTTTCGGTGATCCGTTCACTATTGACTGCTATGTAAAATTAACACAAGCTGGATGAAGAAAGAGCTCTTAAAGTTTCACTGACAAACAACTTATCCAACAAAGCAGAACAATAGCAACATAATCACCCAGAGTGCTCCGAGAAAATGCCATACTACCGAACAGGCATGGACTCCCCAGTGATATTCATGGTCATACTGATTGAGATACGCTCTAAAGATGATCATCCCCAGAAGACCAAAGGCGACCAGAAAATGGGCAGCGTGCAGTAATACAAAGGAAAAAAGAACACCATAGCTACTGGGATAATTGTACGCATTTTTGAGATGCTCTACACCAAGTAGGATTTCTGAGTGTTGCCGGAGAAGATGAACCAATCCTAAAGTTTGAATTACAAAAAACGCCCCACCTAAAAGAAACGTAAGATTCAAACAATTCCGAAACTGCTGTTGCTTTTCCTGCCGGACAAAATACAAAGCACGGTGAATCGAAATGCTTCCCAAAAACAGAAGAGCCGTACTCAACCAAAGAAGTGGAGGAATTACGAGAGCCACTGGTTGATGATGCTCAGCCAAGTTAACACGTACAATTATATATGCGAGTAGTCCACCCATAAAAAGCACTGCGACACTAAACAGGAAGATTGCCAAACCAAAATCTCTTTGGCTTAGCCGATCTCGAGAAGTGAATAACAGCGCAAAACGATTTCGAACAGTTCGACTCCGGAAAGTGGACATACTAACCTGCCACCGTACTTAAACGAGGAGTAGTTACTAGCGCTCATCATGAGAAGAATGAGCAAAAGCTATCTTTATTGTCACAGAGAACTTGACCAAGTTCAACATTATTTTTGAGTTGGTGCCGTTTCAGGTGCTGGTGCCGGTGCAGGCATAACAGCATTGGAAGCTTTGTCTTGCTGAAATCCTTTAACATAATCGTCGTAAGCATGTGAGTCCAGCAAAATCATACAAAGAAAGAAGGCAGCAAAGACAATTGAGAAAAAGAATGCAATTCGATTAAGAGGCTTATCGTACCATAGGTGCATAAAAATAAATACAACTAACGAAGCCTTAATCGTGGCAATCGTCATCGAAACAATGACATCTGCTCGTCCCACATCAAACTTAGCCGCTTCAACTGTGAGGACAGTTAAAGCAACCAATACTATAAAAACTCCTACTAAAACTTTGACAGGTACAATATGCACCTCACAAGTTTGAGTATCGTCTGAGTGAGTCTCGCTTTCAGCATGAGTTGACATGATGAATCATTCCGTCTCTTTTTATTAAAATAATTTGAAGCCCAAAAGCTTTCTCATTGATTGAATTAACAACATCCACTAATTGATCAGGTATAACAACGGGAATAGATAGATCCAGATTAAGTCAACCAGATGCCAATACAGGCCTACAAAATCCACGGCCCCAAAGTAATAAGTTGTAAACGCGCCATGAACAGTCCGAACAATAAGCCAACTGATAGCAATCATTCCACCTACAATATGAATTGCATGTAAGCCAGTCATACAGAAATACACACTAAAAAACGTACCAGCCAATTTGGGTTCAGGTACTTTTTCTTTTTGCTTTGCATACTCTGCGGGAATAGTTTCTGCCATCTCAATTTCTTGATCCGTCGGTTCAGCTGCATGCCCAAAATGATGATAACCAATACTGGCATATGCTCCTAACTGCATACCAATTGCTGAAACCAAAACACATCCTGCGACTGTCGCAAGTGTCTTCTTATTCGGATTTTTAATCAGTGCACCAAAGCCGATTCCGGCAAGGACAATCACTCCCCATAACACTGTAGTCATGTAAGAAAGTGTGTGCTTCGTTTTCTCAAACAAAGCATCATCACTATGATCATCTGCACTCGCATGTGCATGATCTGATGCATCTTTACCATTCGCAGCCGGTGCTGCCGCTTCGTCTCCATGTTCATGATGCTCAGGGCTCTGGTACATACCTGCCCATAAGAGGCCATGGTGTGCTTTTTCTGTGTACTCAAAGGACTTCACTCCCAGGAAGATCGCAGCACAGGCAAGTGTGGTCACCAGACAGACCAAAAGGCCTCTCGTTTGACCTAGTTGAGCACAACGGACTCCCCACGCCATTGTCAAGCTACTGAAGAGCAATACAACTGTGTTGGCTGCACCTAAAACGGTATCCAGAAACTGGCTGGCATACAGGAATACTTCAGGATGTAATGAGCGATAGACGGCGTAAAAACCAAATAAGCCGCTAAAGAACAAAACTTCCGTGACCAGAAACAGCCAGATCCCCAGCTTTCCTGTGTCAAACTGTTGCTGGTGAGAGTCAAAATGATGCGCCAAGCGGGAATCATGATGTTCATGATCGTGACTATCAACATGTTCGTCTGTGGTAGTGGTGGCCGCAGTATTCATTAAACTTCATTATCTCCTGATGCGGTCGTTGCTCCCGTCTTTTTTTCATGACACTCAACAGGAACGAAACCTTCAACTTCCTCATCGTAAACGACCGACTCCATCACGTACGGATCACCGGCATGTGGAGGATGGTCGAAGTTATTATGAGGTGGTGGCGAAGAACACTGCCACTCAAGTGATGCGCCTCCCCATGGATTTGCGGGGGCCTTCTTTCCACGATAGACTGAATAAATCAACGTAGCAGCCATCAAAGCGGAACTAATCCCTAACAGATATGCTCCCATTGTTGACATAATATGTAAATTTTGAAATTCAGGTAAATACGTATAATACCTTCGTGGCATTCCTCGAGTTCCCAAAATAAATTGTGGGAAGAACGTCAAATTGAACCCGGTAAACACACCCAGACAAGCAATCCGCCCCCAGAATTCGCTAAACAACTTACCGCTGATTTTTGGCCACCAGTGATGCACTGCCGCAAACAGTCCCACCAGAGAAGAACCCATCATCACATAATGAAAGTGAGCTACCACGAAGTAAGTATCATGTAAGTGAATATCAGTCGCCAGAGTTGCCAAAAACAAACCAGTCAAACCACCGATGGAAAAGATAAAGATAAAGGACAATCCATAACACATGGCCGTGGTAAACCGAATTGAGCCTTTATACATCGTCGTCAGCCAATTAAACACTTTAATAGCCGACGGGATAGAAACACTAAAGGTAATCGCACTGAAAATGACAGCGACTACTTTAGATTGTCCGGACACAAACATATGGTGTCCCCATACGAGAAAGCCAAATATGGCAATTGCAATACTACTGTAGGCAATAAAACGATATCCAAAAATGTGTTTGCGACTATGGACAGCGATAACCTCGCTGATTACACCCATGGCTGGTAGAATCATCACATAGACAGCAGGATGGGAATAGAACCAGAAGAAGTGCTGAAACAAAACCGGGTCACCACCTAATGCGGGATCAAAAATTCCGATGTGAAAGGCACGCTCTACTACCAACAGTAGACCGGTAATTCCAAGGACGGGTGTAGCTAATACTTGAATCAAGGCTGTTGCGTAAAGTGCCCATAAAAATAAAGGCATCTTAAACCAGGACATTCCTGGAGGACGCATCGTATGGATGGTGACAATAAAATTCAATCCGGTAAAAATGGAACTGAAGCCCAATATAAACACACCTAATAAAGCCGTGATGACAGCCGTATTTGTGGTGATACTATATGGTGTATAAAATGTCCAACCAGTATCTAGCCCACCTAAAACGATGGCGGCTACAAAAAATGCCGCGCCAAACATCCAAAGGTAAAAACTACAAAGATTCATACGCGGAAACGCAACATCTTTCGCCCCCAGCATGACCGGCAAGATCACATTTCCTATCGCGGCTGGTACACCAGGAATGATTACCAGGAATGTCATGATGGCACCATGCAGCGTAAACATCTGATTGTAAGCATCAGGGCCCATCAGAATTTTAGTCGGTGATAATAGCTCGGTTCTCAATAGAACGGCAAAGATTCCTCCAAAAAAGAAAGAAGCTGTGACGCCTATCAAATACATAACACCGATTCGTTTATGATCGAGAGTGAAAAACCAGCTTTTCCAACCTTTCGAACAGTTTAAATAATTTAATTCTCGGTATTGGACCGGTAAATTCGATTTTGGATTGGAGGAGTCAACTACAGTTGCCATCTTCCAGCCTCCTGGATAAGTTCAAATAACGTTGGATTAAAGAATCCAGAAACACAATTGAGAACCTAGTTCTCAATTTCAATTTAATTCGCTCAATTCTTACAAGTGTAATACAGAATATTTCTATTATTTTAGACTCTTGATGAATGCAATAATGGCCGTAATATCTTGATCAGTTAGTTGCCCTTTAAACGTAGGCATAATTGGTCGAAATCCGACCACGATTTTAGACTGCGGTTCGAGAATCGAGTTACGAATATAATTCGCATCTGCGATAGCTGAAGTTCCATCAGTAAACTTTCGCTCGCTTCCGAAGAGGCCTTTGAATGAGGGACCATTCTTTTTCACACCATCAATGGAATGACACTGTATACAACCTCTCGTTTTGTAAAAATATTCTCCTGCTTCCACAGGTGTCTTATTTTTATGAATATCAGCAGCAACTTTTAGCCACTTATCAAAGTCGCCACGTGTTTCATGAACGACTACTTTTGAGATCATTTCTGAATGCTTCTGACCACAATATTCAGCACACATTAAAGGATATGTGCCTGCTTTCGTTGCGTTAAACCATTGTTGTGTGTAGCGTCCTGGAACGACGTCCATTTTTGTTCGGAATGCGGGAACCCACAAACTGTGAATCACATCATCTGAGGACATTGTTAGAGTCACATTTTCACCTTTGGGAATATGTAACTCACTTTCAATCCAACCATTAGGATACTTAAACGCCCAGGACCATTTTTTGGCAACCACATCAATTTCGTAAGAAGAGTCGGGTGGCGTTCGCATGTCTAGATAGGAAGTGAAACCAATCCAAAACATAATAATGACTAGAAGTGTAGGAATCACAGACCAGGAAAGTTCGAGCATCAGGTTATGGGTGGCGGTTTTTTCTGCTTCAACTCCAGGTCGATGGCGGTACTTAAACATAAACAACGCCATTAAACCGACGATCAACACAAAGAAAAACGTGCAGACATAGAGGATAAAGAAGTATACAAAATCGCTCGATTCTGCCACTGTAGAACTCTGGGGCGGGAACCAGAACCCGGCCTCGTCATTCGCTAATAAGTTCGGGATGAATAGTTTCATCTGCATTCACACAATCAACTGTTGAGTGTTAAAAATAATAAAGTCGTTACCAAATCCAGCTCAAACACAAATATGTTTAGTAAAAGAAACCAGTTTAACTCAGGTTCCGTCTGCTGTTTTTTGTGTTTGGACTATTTCGATTTCTGTTCTGCCTTTTCGACCCCGCCAATAGGGAATCAAAACGACAGTCAGAATAAAGACGGTCGCAAAACCACCAATTTTCATAATATTGCGAGCAGTCGGGGCATACCGACCACTGTCTGCATCGTAATGGAAGCAAAACAGTAAAAAACGATCAATGGTTGAACCAATCTTACCTTCTGATGCTTCAACTAAGGCTAATTTTAATGTCTGCTCTGGAAATTGAATTCCATATAAATATCTGGAAATGCGGCCGTCAGGAGTACACACAACCAAAACAGCCGGGTGTGCAAATTCCTTGCGTTCCTCAACGTATTTGTACTGTACTCCAATTGCCTTTGCTATTTCTGTAATCGCTGGCTGATCACCACAAAGGAAGTGCCAACCGTCGCCTGTTCCCGAACGATTATATTCTTTATAGTATTTTTGCTTTGTTAAATTGGCACGCTGATATGTCTCTTTCGGATCAATACTCACGGACACGAAATCATATTGTTGACCTGTTGACCACTCTAAATCCTTAAGCCCCCTGACCAACCCTGTCAGCTGTAACGAACACAGCATCGGACAATTAGAATAGTTCAGAGAAAGAATTACGGGACGATCTTTCTTAAAATAATCCTCGAGTTTAACCCGTTTACCATTACTGTCCTGAAATTCTAATCCTAAAGGAAGACGACTATCCAGATGCTCAATCACATCGAGAGACTCGATATCCTTAGGTGCTTTTTCCATACGCTCTGCCTGCACAGGCATTACAAATAATGCCGAGAGAAAAAGAGTCAGAATAAAGGACTGTTTAGAGTTCATGGTTTCTTTGTTTTTGCTTTTGCCTGCTTCTTCTGTTCCTCTTGAACAACAATCTGCATAGCTTGGTCAATAGGTATTGCTACGATATTTTTATCCTGATCGATCCAACGATATTCAGTGAGAGCAGCTGCCTGATTGGCGAGAATACTCTCCGCATTTACTTCTGGAACATTAATTACTTTTTTTTCGTTTTCCGTCTTTGCAAATGCGTAATAAAACGCGGCAATCCCGAATACAAGGAAAAAAGTAATAATGGTTCCTACGGTCCCAACATAAGCGATCATCGTTGTATCGAGATCATCATATGCTGCTTTATGACTCGACATATTCCGTTCTCTTATTTCTAAAGGAGCCAATCTTTTACCAGACCAGCCGGTGATTAAATATTGTGAAACTTAAGTGACTCTTCTAGCCTTGGATCTCTCACCGGCATCACTGATTTTTGCCCAGCAAATTTCAGTAATCCAGCAACATAGATTCCACCAACTCCAACCGTACAACAGATATTCATTAAGATCATTGCGAAGGAAACGCCTAAGAAATCACCGCTTCCTGATTTTACATTCGGCATTACAAGCCAGAAAATATCAATCCAGTTCATGACCAGTAAGTACGCGGCCCAGAAAAACAAAGTTTTGGGATTCCGCTTCATCCAACGTGACATGAAGAATACAAACGGAATCGCAAAGTGACCGATGACCAGGATCAAAGAAATGATTCCCCAACCATGCTCTTGACGGTGAAGGAAAAATACAGTTTCTTCAGGAATATTGGCATACCAGATCAAAAGATATTGCGAAATGGCGATGTACGCCCAGAAGCAGTTGAAAGCAAACAGTAACTTACCAACATCATGTAAATGCTCAACATTGATCGGCTCTTGCAATAGACCTTTGCTACGGAGGTAAATTAAAGTGATAGCCAGAGTGCTAAAGAAACCAACTAGACCAGCAGCAAAATAATAGACTCCAAAAATTGTACTGAACCAGTGAGCGTCCAGAGACATTATAAAATCGATCGCAGCAAATGAAATCGTAAATGCATAAAGCAAAAGTGCCGGACCACTCCGCCGCTCCATCAAAAGTGTTAATTCAGGGTCACCATTTTCGTCCTGAGCAACGGACTTATTTAAAAAGAAACGTGCCAGAAATATCCAGGATCCAAAATAGATCACATATCTTAGTGCAAAAAAACCACTATTTAAGTAAGGGGCCTTGGCCTGCAAAAGGTGATCACCAGCAACATTTTTAGAACTCGCCCATTGATATAAAATATCGCTTCCAGAAAGCGTCACTAACACAATTGGCAGTACCAGGACAGCTAAAGGGATCACTCCCATTGAAATAAATTCAGAAATACGACGTAAGACAACACTCCAACCCGCGCGTGTCAATTGTTGAATCAATACAAAAAACAACGCACCTAGAGAAATGCTCAAAAAGAAAAAAGTACTTTGCAGATAAGAGAACGCGAAAAGTTCCGTTCCGTTATCCATTAAAAACCCCAACACAAATGCCACTGGCAATAGCACTGAGCATCCAAGGGCGACTTTCATAGGAAGCGGCCCCAGTTCAGCCAGTGTTTGAACGGAAACTTTATTATTTGTGTCAGATGAGGTTTGCATAACTTTTCTTGTTCACCACGGATTAAAATTCTACAAGTTGCCAGTGGAGTTTACTTTATTACTTAATGTCTCGAAGTTTTCTTTTTTCAGCTTCTGAAATCGTATCTGCGTCAATTTGATGACTCTTCTGCAACGCTTTCAAATAAAGAACTATGGCCCAACGGTCCTCAGGTGTCACTTGTGAACCATATGCAGGCATTTTGCGGACACCGTTCGTAATCGTATGATAAAGTCGCCCGATGGGAAGCTTTCGTACATTTTCTGTATGATAAGAGGCTGGTTTCACCCAGGTTCCCTGTAGTAATTCCATGGCTCTAAGCGTAACCAGACCATCACCCTCACCGCCGAGCCCATGACAGGCAGAGCAGTAAATTCGATAGCGTTCTTTACCACGAGCCATCAGTTTTTCTGTAACTGGTACCGGAAATTCTGTCACCCAAGGCAACTTGTCCAGCTTGGCTGCAACAGGATCCACTGCAGCAGGAGCGGCAGGTTTTTCTGCTGGTGCCTTCTTGTCAGTAGCCGTTTTATCGTCTGCTTTTTTCTCTTCCTGTAATGCAATCGTTACCACATCTTGATCTTCAGGAAGGTACTTCAAACCATAATAGAAAGGAATATTGTCGTCTTTGAATTGCCCACGAGGAATAGTTCCTTTGAGATTGGGACGAATTTCCCGACCATCGGGAAAGAGGTTTGTCGTATTTTGAGCCTTCAGACTGGGCTGGAAGTCCATGTCCTGGATAATATGAATCCGCGGATCTGGCGATGTTGTTGTACGTACATAAGCCACCAAACCGGCCAAGAGTAACATCACTACGCCAACCAGACTCAAGCCCAATGTGAGATTACGAGGTAATTTGGGAGATTCGGTATCAGACCAAAACTCTTCAACATTAATCGGGTTAAGTGAGTTCAAAAACTCGCCCGTATCGATCTCAGAAAACTTTGCATCTTTTGCGTCCATACTGACAAAGAACCGGTCATTTGTCACACGACGAAACGCCTCTGACTTAAAAATCGGATTGTATAGCTTTGGCAACTGATTCAAGCCCAGCATTCCCAAAAACGCACCAAAGGCAGCCAACAAAACAGAAAGTTCGAACGTAATCGGAATACTGGCGGGAATACTAAAAAGGGGCTTACCACTGATTAGGAAAGGATAATCGACAGCGTTCATCCAATATTGCATGCCAACGGCAATCGTACCACCGGTGAGCCCACAGCCGGCAACAATCCAAGGTAGAATAGTCCACTTGATCCCCATCGCTTCATCAATTCCATGAATCGGAAAAGGAGTGTGTGTATCCCACTTACGATAGCCCGCATCACGGACTTTCTTTGATGCTTCGATCAATGCATCAGGATCATCGAACTCAGCAAGTAACCCAAGAAGTTCAGGCTCTGCTTTTGCTTTTGTTTCTTCTGATTGTTCGATCGTCGTTGCCATAATTTTTTAATTCAATAATAAGTTAAGTCGTATTTGACTGACATGCTGCTAGTGTGAGTTCTGATCAATGATCACCTTTGCCATGAGGACGCGGCATTACACTTTTGACTTCTGCCATTGCAACCATAGGCAAAAATTTACAGAAGAGCAGAAACAATGTCATAAACAAACCGAAACTACCAATTAACATTAAAACATCAACAATGGTGGGTTTGAAATATCCCCAACTGGAGGGCAGAAAGTCACGACTTAGGGATGTGACCGTAATTACAAAACGCTCAAACCACATACCAATATTCACAAAAATACAAACCACAAAAATCATCCAGGGGGTGGTGCGGATTTTTTTAATCCAGAACAACTGAGGGCTGATGACGTTGCAAGTCACCATAATCCAATAGGCCCAGGCATAGGGACCAAAAGCCCGGTTAATGAAAGCAAAGGTTTCATAACGGTTACCACCATACCAGGCAATGAAAAATTCCATCGCATAGGCATATCCCACCATCGAACCTGTGGCGATAATCACTTTAGTCATGTTTTCGAGGTGACGATCAGTGAGTAAATCCTTGATTCCGCAAATCGATCTGACGGGAATCATTAAAGTCAACACCATCGCAAACCCACTAAAGACCGCACCTGCCACAAAGTAAGGAGGGAAAATTGTTGTATGCCAACCTGGTAACTGAGAAACAGCAAAGTCAAAACTAACGATGGTATGCACACTTAACACCAGTGGTGTCGCCAAAGCGGCTAGTAGAAGGTAAGCTCGTTCGTAACGATGCCAATGCCTGGAAGAGCCATTCCATCCCAGCGAAAACAAACCATAGGCAAATTGTTGAATTTTTCCTTTTGCCCGATCTCGCAACGATGCCAAGTCAGGAATCATGCCCATATACCAGAACAAAAGGGAAACTGTTGCATAAGTTGAAACAGCAAACACATCCCATAACAAAGGACTACGAAAGTTAGGCCACATTGCCATCTGGTTGGGAATTGGGAATAACCAATACGCCAGCCAAACCCGACCAATGTGAATCCCAGGAAACAAGCCTGCACAAATGACGGCAAAAATTGTCATTGCTTCTGCAGCACGGTTGATTCCAGTCCGCCAGTCTTGACGGAACAAAAATAAAATAGCCGAAATCAAAGTACCAGCATGGCCAATTCCGACCCAGAACACGAAATTCACAATCGGCCAGCCCCAGAAGACAGGACTGCGGTTACCCCAGACACCGACACCTGTGATGATCAAGTACCCCACCAGACCAAACAGCATTCCCATCAGGGAAGCCGAAATACCCAACGCCACATACCAAGCCAAGGGCGTTTTGCATTCAGCCAGTCTACAGACGGCGTCGGTCACTGTGCCATAATTGTGGGCGCCGGTCACAAGCGGTGTTCGCTTACCGGGAACTTCGATTGTTGTGTCAATTGGCTCTGCTGTTACTGAAGCCATGGCTTTTGATATCTTTACTTATAATTCTAAGGATTGGTAAATCTAACCGTTAAACTCATCTCTATTTCTTAATTACTAATGCTTTTCCGTTTTTTCTTGGTGATCAGCATCAGCGTGTTGCTCTCCATACCCATGCCCCTCTGTCGATGGTTTTGCCAAAGAAGGATGCGGATTTAATATACGGGCCAAGTAAGCGGTTCTCGGTTTGATATTCAACTCAGAGAGAACCGCATAGGATCTAGGATTTGCATGTGCTTTAGCAACAAGTGATTTCTCATTATTCAAGTCACCGAATTCAATGGCTTTTGCGGGACATGCCTGTTGGCAGGCAGTGACAATTTCACCATCTTCAATGGGACGCTGCTCATTTTTGGCTTCAATCTGGACAGCCTTAATACGCTGCACACAATAAGTACATTTTTCCATGACTCCACGATGACGCACAGTCACTTCAGGATTGAGAACCAATGCCTGTAATTTTCGATTAGGATCCTCGTAGACCTTGTTGTAGTTAAAGTAATTAAACCTTCGTACCTTGTAAGGGCAGTTATTCGCACAATAACGGGTTCCTACACAGCGATTATACACCATGTCATTTAACCCTTCGTCTGTATGCACAGTCGCAGCAACCGGGCAAACCTGCTCACAAGGAGCCAATTCACATTGCTGGCAAAACATGGGTTGAATCGAAACACCAGGATTATCAACATCATCACCGGTAAAGTAACGATCTACACGCAACCAATGCATCTCACGACTATTGATCACCTGTTCGCGCCCCACAACAGGAACATTATTTTCTGCCTGACAGGCAACCATACAGGCATTACAGCCAACACATTTTGTTAAATCGACAGACATTCCCCAAGCTTGCCCCTCATAGGAAAGCTCTTCCCATAAGGATTTCAGTTCAGGATGGTGTGTTCGCCCTTTGGCAAAACTGGGATCCTTTTTGTACTC